>NZ_JAIVFR010000001.1 GCF_020829685.1 Nostoc sp. CHAB 5715
GCTAAAGTCTACTGAAGTAGACTAAAAATTTTTGGCTATATTTAGTCATCTTCAGATGACTTCCGCTATTAGCAAGGAACTTCAGTTCCTTGCGGGACATGACTTTTACGTTAAGTTGACACCAATGCACTGCGCCCTTGCGGTTTCCCGACTTGAAGCAAGTGGCGTTTGAGGAACGAAACCCAACATTTTCGGTGGTTTGTTGGATAACACTAAAGTTCAACCCAACCTACGATTATCCTTAACTGAACCGTATTGGGATATATTTGGCAATATCCTGCTATTTATTTAACCTGACTATTTGTACAAGTTTGGTTCAAACTATATATTTAGACTAGGTTTGAGAACGGAGAGGGGGGGATTCGAACCCCCGTTAAGTTTCCCTAAACAGACTTTCCAGGTCTGCGCCTTAAACCACTCGGCCACCTCTCCAGGTGCCACAAGTTACGATTATACTATAGAATCCCAGAAAATGCAAAGATAAAGAAAGATATTTTAGATTTAATCTGAAAGTCTCAATTCCAAAACACAAATCCAGATGTCCCGTACATACACAATTAGAGTTAGCGATCGCGCCACTGGCAAAACCCACACCCTACAAGTCCCAGAAGACCGCTACATCCTGCACACTGGCGAAAAACAAGGGGTAGAACTGCCGTTTTCTTGCCGTAACGGGGCTTGCACCACTTGTGCGGTGAGAGTTTTATCGGGAGAAATTTACCAACCGGAGGCGATCGGATTGTCGCCAGATTTACGTCGGCAAGGTTATGCCTTGTTGTGTGTGAGTTACCCCCGTTCTGACTTGGAGGTGGAGACGCAAGACGAAGATGAAGTCTATGAACTCCAGTTTGGCCGCTATTTTGCTAGGGGGAAAGTTAAGGCGGGTTTACCCTTAGATGAGGATTGAAGAAGAATTCAGAATTCAGAATCAACCAGTTGGGGATTCAGACTCGCTAACGCTGCGCTATCCACCAGTCATACAGAATTCAGAATCAATTCTGACTCCTGACGACTGACGCCTCTATTCTGTTCGATAAACAATTCAAAATCACCGAATTTGTAATGGTTGTGAGTCTTAGTGATTGGGTGCGAAAAATAGCTATTTTGGGTTGCTTATTGCTCTTGGTGAGTTGCCAAGGTAAAAACCAACTGCCAAAGAATGAGGCTCAGGTAAAAGTAGCACGGATAGTTAGTGGGCAAAGTTTGGAAGTGGTAGGCATGGCTGAACAACCAAATTTGATTTCCCAAGTGCGGTTAGTTGGCATTGATGCACCAGATTTGCGACAGCGACCTTGGGGGGAAGCAGCAAAAGAACAGTTAGAGAATCTAATTGGTGGTGCAGAACAATCGGTAACGCTGGAGTTTGATTTAGAAACAAAAGATAAGATCGGGCGAACTCTAGCTTATGTGTGGAAAAATAAGGTGTTGTTGAATGAGGAATTAGTGAAACAAGGGAATGCAATGTTTGTTGAGCGATCGCCTAACCACAAATATGACCAGCGTTTAGAACGTGCCCAACAATGGGCTAGACTCATGGGCCAAGGAATCTGGAACCCAGAAAAATCCATGCGCCTCACTCCCGCCGAGTTTCGCCGTCAAAATCTTTGAAGAATGGGGAGTGGGGAGTGGGGAGTGGGGAGTGGGGGGATGAGGGAGATGAGGGAGATGAGGGAGCAGGGGGAGCAGGGGGAGTAGGAGAGACAAGGAGACAAGGGGACAAGGGGAGGGGTATATTTTAGAATGCAACAATGAGCCTTTGAACTCCATTAATGAGTCTTTGAACTCCATTAATGAGTCTTTGAACTCCATTAATGAGTCTTTGAACTCCATTAATGAGCCTTTGAACTCCATTAATGAGCCTTTGAACTCCATTAATGAGTCTTTGAACTCCATTAATGAGCCTTTGAACTCCATTAATGAGTCTTTGAACTCCATTAATGAGCCTTTGAACTCCATTAATGAGCTTTTGATACTCGTGAACAAGTGTAAAAACTCCCCTTGTCACCTTGCCCAATCCCCAATGCCCAATGCCCCATGCCCAATGCCCAATGCCCAATGCCCAATGACAAATGACTAATCTACAAAGTGTTCTAGATATTGCTACTGAAGCGGCCTTAGCTGCTGGTGTCGTTTTGCAAGGTTATTTAGGTAAATTAGAAGACGCAATTATTGAAAAAGGTCGCTCTGGTGATTTAGTCACTGCTGCTGATAAAGCCTCAGAAGAGGTGATTTTAGAAATTTTGCGCCGCCACTTTCCCCATCACTCTATCCTTGCTGAAGAATCAGGGAAATTAGGTAATCAAGAGAATGAATACCTTTGGGCAATAGATCCCCTAGATGGCACAACCAACTACGCTCATCAATACCCATTTTTTGCTGTTTCTATTGGACTGTTAATTAATGGCATTCCGCAACTTGGTGTAATTTATGACCCTTTCCATAATGAGCTATTCCGTGCTGCTGCTGCCTTAGGAGCAACCCGTAACCGTCGCCCCATTAAAGTTTCGGTAACATCTGAACTGAGTAAAAGCTTACTAGTGACAGGATTTGCTTATGATCGCCGCGAAACCTCTGATAACAACTACGCAGAATTTAGTCACCTCACTCATCTAACTCAAGGAGTCAGACGTAGCGGTTCCGCATCGCTAGATTTGGCGTATGTTGCTTGTGGACGTGTCGATGGTTACTGGGAACGAGGGCTTTCTCCTTGGGATATTGCCGCTGGGATAATTTTGTTACAAGAGGCTGGGGGCAAAGTCACCGCCTACGATGGTACTCCCGTCAAAATTGAGTCAGGTAGAATTCTTGCCACAAATGGTTATATTCACGACTCCCTCAGTAGCGAACTTTTACAGGTTCCACCACTGTCAGCATGGGTTTAGCTGGTGGGAGCTTTCCTCTCGACTTTGGGTAAACTAAAAAGAATCTAACTGCTGCTTTGGTGCAAAACCTCTATATGTCTTTCAAAATAGATCGTGGACTATTTAAATATGATTTCATAGATCATCACGCAGTTTTATGCGTTCCAGTAGATGCGGATGTCAAAGAAATTCGCAAACGCTATCTCAAAATCGCCCGACGCTTACACCCGGACAGTAATTTTACTGAAAATGCTAGTCAAAAAGAGCTAGGGAACGAATTGTTATCAAAACTGGTTAACCCAGCTTACGAAAAACTGTGTGGCGATCGCACTCGCACGGAATATATTTTAATTTTGTCGCAAATTGGCAAGCGCCTGATACAAGAATCTACTTCGATAACTCTCAACACCGAGTTGGCTAGACAGTTAGCCCAGACGCCTAATCTGGATCATTTCTATAAAAGTGCGATCGCTAAAATCGGCGAAAGCCAATATGATTCTTTAGAGCAAGCGCTGCAAGTCATTGCCCAAGTTAGTGAGTTGAATTTAGTGTATTTAATGCGGAGTACAAGCAAACCATCCGCAGCGCCGCGGCCACCTGCTCAACCCAAAGTCGAGTCAGGTACGCCTCAGTCAAATACACCAAAAAATACACCACCAGCACCAGCACCACCACCAGCGCCACCAAAAGAAGACTCGATTGTAGAACAGTATATTCGTCGCGCTCAATCTTTGATTGACAAAAACCAATTTGCCCAAGCCAAAGTCGAGTTGCAGGATGCCCTGAAGCTAGAACCTAAAAATAGTCACTGCCATAGCTTAATTGCAATGGTGTATTTGAAGCAAAATCAGCTAAAAATGGCAAAAATCCACTTCGACAATGCTCTCAAATTAGACCCTAATGACGAAGCGGCTCTACAATGGAAACCTAAAATAGATAGAGCTCTAGGACAACAACCTAGTGATCATAAGGTGACTTCATCCGCCAATAATGGAGATAAGCAACCAGATAAATCTGGTAGTGGTGGTTTGTTCGGTGGTTTGTTTGGTGGGAAGAAAAAATAATGGTGTATCAACCAGCAGCAGGAGCCAGGGATTTATTGCCCTTGGATGTGGAGAAAAAACGCTGGATTGAAGATAGATTACAGCAGGTGTTTCACCGTTGGGGATATCACAGGATTATCACCTCAACTTTAGAGCGCATGGATACTCTGATGGCGGGGGAAGCAATCCAGCGCCAGATGGTGATTCAACTACAAAATGGCGAAGATGATGAATTAGGGCTACGTCCAGAATTAACAGCATCTATTGCTCGCACCGTTGTCACTCGCATGGCAAATGCAACTTATCCGCAACGGTTGTACTACAACGCTAATGTGTTTCGCCGCACTTGGGAAAGTAGACACAATCGCCAGCAAGAGTTTTATCAAGCTGGGGTGGAATTATTAGGTGCTGGCGGATTGCTGGCGAATGCGGAAGTACTACTGTTAGTAGCAGATTGTTTAGCAGCACTGGGGTTGCAGGAATGGCATTTAATTTTAGGTGAAGCGGGAATTACCCGATCGCTCCTGAGTGCTTTTCCTGCTAATTTACAGGATAAAGTTCGCAGTGCGATCGCTCATCTTGACCGCATTACTATAGATACTTTACCCCTAAGTGACAAACTACGCGATCGCGCCCGAACCATGTTGGATTTGCGCGGCCCCAGTGCAAACGTGTTGCAAAAAGTTAGTAGTTTGGATCTAGACGAAGAACAGCGAGAGGCAGTGAATAACCTCAAATCCCTAGTAGAATTACTGAAATCAGAGAAAAAATTTCCGTTAATCCTCGACCTCAGCCTCATCCAGACCATAGACTACTACACGGGTATCGTCTTTGAAGTTGTCAACGATACCGAATCCCAAGCCAGAGTTTTAGGGCGTGGTGGTCGCTACGACCAGCTTTTGGGGCTATATCATCCCCAAGGAGAAAACATTCCCGGAATTGGTTTTGGATTAAGTATCGAAGATTTATACCAAGTTCTGCTATCTACTCAGCAATTACCACAAGTGACTCCAGCGAGTGACTGGTTGGTAGTAGCAGAGACGGCCAGTGCTAACGCTGCCGCCTTTACCTACGCGCAAAAACTCAGAGATTCTACTGATTTGGTGCGGGTAGAAATTGATTTGGGGGGAAGGGATGCAGACGCTATTCGCCAATATGCAAGCGATCGCAGCATTGCCCAAATTGCTTGGATGAAAGCTGATGGCTCCCCAAAAATTGAATCATTGCGTTAAGTGAGTTGGGCATGGGGCATGGGGCATTTGTCATTTGTCCTTTGTCATTAGTCATTAGTCATTTGTTATTCTCCCCCTGCCTCCCCTGCTCCTTCATCCCCCACTCCCCACTCCCCACTCCCCACTCCCCACTCCCTTTTACCTTTCCTGAGTTAGCTAAAAATCCTCTGCTTGGGCATCTCCTAATAAAGTTTTGTAAATAATTTGAATTACCTCAGTCTCTGGCTTCGATAACCTATTAAGCAAGTAAGGGGAGGTACTGTCATGATATTTAAACCTAAACTGATGGGGTCTGGATGACCTCTATGTGTAATAACTCTCCTCTGATTGGCTTGCTTCAGGCTGCTTTAAATAATCCAATTGAAAGGAGCAGGCTCTTACAGCAACAAGAACAGATCCGGGAAATCATGAACGATATTCTTGCTCGACAATGGCTATTTGAGCAAGCATGTCAAACTGATGACCCCAATCAGGCAAAGAAGCTGATTATTCATATGATGTGGTCTTCTAAGTTAATTTGGCATGGTGGAGGGATATCACCGGATGTCTATAGTGAAGCCCTATCACGAACCTGGGTGTGGTTTACGGAACATCTTTGTCAAACGTATAAACCAGCACTAGCAAGCTTTGTCACCTGGTTTAACCAAAGGCTCAAAGGAATGATTCAGGATGTGATTCGAGAAAGAGCTAAGGAAGAGAGAAGACAGTTAAATCCTTCAGCAGATGAAGAAGAAAATGAGTGGATTTATCCTCCTGCGCCAGAGCCGGATCGTTGGCATGAAACGATCCAAGAATGGTTGGAGTTAGTGCGAAATAATCCGCATCTGTTCATCAATTGTCGAATGCAGAGTCATCCAAATGTCAACTGTCAGGTCTTGTTAATTCATATCTTGAAGGTGTTGCGCGATTCAGGGAAGTTTTCTTGGAATGATCTCGCCCAAGAGTATGGAGTCGAACCGTCGGCGCTGAGGAGATTTTGTCGGACACGATGTTTCCGTATTTTCAGGCAGTTATTGCCTGAATAAGATTGCGAAAAGTTTCTAGACGTTTTCTTTGACACTAATCATGATTGATACCGCAGCAAAATTCATGCCGATCGCAATTCCGATTACGGCAACCGATCGCAAGCAGGCTTACCAGTTTGCCCAACAACAGCCAACCCAAGAGCGATCGCAACAAGTTTATCGGAATACGCTAGCTGTGTTAGTAACTGGGCGTTATTTGCAACTGTTAGGCATTGATACTGATTTAGAAGCCAGTCATAGTTGGAATCCCCTCGATCGCCTGTTAGAAAACATTGCAGACTTATATATTCCCAGTTTGCAAGGCTTTTTAGAGTGTCGTTCGCTTCAAAGGAGCGATCGCAAATGCAAAGTTCCTAAAGAAGTGTGGTCAGAACGCCTTGGCTACGTGATGATTGAACTCGATGAACCCTACCAAGAAGGGCAAATTTTAGGATTTGTGGAATCTGTATCAGTGCCGGAAGTACCACGCAGCTATTTCCAACCCCTCGATGTATTGCTTGATCGTTTGACGTTAGAGCGATCGCCACAACCAATGGTTCAACTCAGACAATGGCTCAAAAGAAGATTTGAACCTGATTGGCAACCCCTCCAAGAGTTACTTAGTACTATCAAAGGAGAGATTTTACAACTTTATCAGCCACAGTTGCAACGAGGTGACGACCCCATTCGCCAACGGGTTGAACAACTCTATCGCGGACAGTCTTCTAATTTGGTGCAATCCATTCCGGTTCATCTAAATCCCCAGGAAGCTTTGGTAAATCTGCTCCAAACTACTCAAAATGATGAAATTCGCTGGCAGTCGGCTGAGTTTTTATGGGAACTAGATCCTCAACATCCTGCCTGTCCAGTGATCAGTGCCAAAGATTTAGGAATTTATCTGATCGGGCATCCTATAGTACTAATGGTCGGTATTTTGCCTAAGTCAGATGGCAAGATGTTAATTCTCCTGCGGGTGTATCCTCAGGGGCAACTGTCTCATCTGCCGTTGGGATTAAAGCTGATCGTGCTGGATGAAACCGGAAATCCGTTTTTTGAAGAAGTGAAATCGCGACAGCAAGATCATTATATGCAGTTCAAATTTACGGCGGACGGAGGCGATCGCTTCAGTGCCCGTGTAGTTCTCAATGATGCTAGCTTTACCGAAAGTTTTATTGTTTAACTTTCTCTTGCATAGCCAAGCTTAATCGTGCTTATCTAATGAATAAATTCTTTACCTCCAGGCGCTCTCCCCCTGTTGTTTATGGTGCAGTCGTCCTCTAGCCCTCAACTTCCTGAAAACGTCGCTGTCGTTCTCCGAATCAGTGCTGGTAGCTTCGTTGACGGTTTCTCTGTGTCGCTTCAGATTTTAGAAGATGGTCAAATTATTCAAGAAGATGATGATTTGCCTCCTATTCCTGCTGCGCCGGAAATACCGCAGTTATATCAAGAGTGGCAAAATATATCACTAGAGGGCAGTCGTCAACTGCAAGCGGTTTCTGGACAAGTAACGAACGTAGCCAATCTGGAAAATTGGAGACAAAGAACTCAAAGCCTAGAGGACTATTGTAGAAGATGGTTTCAAGATAGAGCGTTTAGCAGTTTGCGCGATCGCATTCGGGCAAATACCAGAGTCAGAACCGATCAATCTGTGCCAATTATCATTAGATGTCCGACACGAGATCAAAACCAAAATGAACTTCTGCGTAGGCTACCCTGGCATATCTGGGATTTATTTACCAACCTACCCAATGGCGAGTTTGCTTTGTTCACGAACTTTCGTCCTCAAGTAGCCACTTTAGAGGCACCGGTCAGAGTTTTAGCCATTTTCGGTAGTTCTCAGGGTGGTTTACAACTAGAACAAGATCAAGCAGCATTAAAGATCCTCGAACAGCGTGGAGCAGAAATTATTAGGCAATCAGAGCCGAGTGAAGAAACTCTATCTCGCCTGTTATTTGATGAAGATTGGGATATCTTGTTTTTTGCAGGACATAGTTCCAGTCAGGGAACAAGTGGACAGATCCAAATTAGTCAGGGCAATTTGTTACCCTTACATGCGTTACGTCAAAGCTTAAGGAGAGCGGTAACGAGAGGTTTAAAGTTGGCAATCTTCAATTCCTGTGATGGGTTAGGGATTGCAGATTTTTTGACAGGGTTGAATGTGCCAGCTGTGATCGTGATGCGGGAACCTGTGCCGGATCGGATTGCCTGTCAATTCTTACTCTACTTTTTGAGGGAATTTTCTCAGGGTACACCTCTTTGTCTGGCAGTGCGTGAGGCTCGCGATCGCCTCGAATCTATACAAAGCATTTTTCCAGCCGCATCTTGGCTACCCACTGTTTGCCTGAATCCGAATCAGCCAGAGTTAGTTTGGCCTGTCCCAACTCCCCTGCCACCCCCATCACCAGTGTCCCGCTTGCGATCTTATTTCCGTCGTCATTCTTTCATTATTATTGGATTTGCTACCTTTGCCTTGATTGTAATCATCGCTGTAGCTCGCCCAATTGCCTGTCAGATTTTTCCGGCAATTTGCATAGATCAAGTAGAGAATTTAGAGAAATTTATCAGCATTGGTCGCCATTCAATTGCTAATAGCAAAGTACAACTGAGTGAACCGTATTTATCATTAAAAAAACAAGGCATTGATGCATTTGCTAAAGAGAATTATGGAGATGCAGCGACGATTTTTGATAACCTCCGTAGTCAGGCACAACAAAATAAATATGCTCCAGGTGGCTATCAAAAGGCTTTAGCAGCACTACAAGATCCGGAAATCCTGATTTATCGTAACAATGCTTTTGTGAATATTCGGCATACCCAAAACCCGAATTTGCCAATTTACACCATTGCTGTTACCGCGCCATTGAATCTTGATGCCGGATTAGGTATCCTATTTGGAGTCGCTCAAGCGCAAGATATAGCTGTCAAGCAGGAGATCAACTTACAAGTGGTTATTGCTAACGATAGCAATAACCCCGCTCAAGCCCAGCAGGTTGCAGAAATCCTCTCCAACGATGCCAAAATTCTCGCTGTGGTGGGGCACTACACTTCTCCCAATACCTGTGCAGCTTTGAAGGTTTATTCATCGAAAGAGCTTGTGCTTATTTCTCCCACCAGCACCGTTGTTAACCTCCAATCGAATCCAAACTGCGGTGGCGATCCCAATAAAGTATTCTTTAGAACTGTTTCATCAAGTCGAGTAGAAGCCCATAGTCTGGTACAGTATTTAGTCGATGTTCTCAAAAAGCCTCAGCCAAAAGTGGTTGCTTTTTACAACAGTAAAGAGTCGTTTAGCAAAGATTTGTTTGCTCAGTTTGTTCAGGTTATCAAAGCATTTAAGGGAGGTGTAATTGCTACGTTTGATTTATCTGATCCAAACTTCGATACTAGTCAACTTCCGCCGGAGGTGAAAGATGCAGATGCTCTGGCAGTATTGCCCGATGGGCAGACTAACGATACTATAGCGTTTCAAAAAGCAATCAATATCATCAAATTGAATAATAGAGAAAAACCAGTTTTAGGGGCAAATCCCCTATACCTCCAAGAATTTATTAATCAGGCTAAAGATACCACAGTAAATCGCTTATTCCTTGCAGTTGATTGGCATCCAAAGCAATGTGGTGCAGCAGCGTTTGCGAAACAAATCAATGAATACTGGGGCGGTGATTTAAATCGACGGACAGCCTTAGCATATGAGGCTGTTCAAGCGGTGTTGCAAGCTATTAAATTATCAAATTCACCCGTGACTCGACAGGATATTCAGCAGAAATTGTCTGAGACAGAAATTTTACCTGGGGTAGCAGCATCTAGTGCGATTATCAAAGGCTTACCGATTAGTTTTGATGCGACGGGCGATCGCAGAGAACTTACCACTCGTGCGATCGTTACTGTAAATGATAAATTGAGATTTGATCTCGTGAAAGACGTTCCTTGTCCTAATCAACAATAAACTTGTCTTGAAAGTTGGGCATGGGGGAGCCACTGCGTTGGACGGGTTAAGAGGCTTAAATCAACGTGATTTCGGCGTACGCATTTGCTATTTCGGCGTACGCATTTGCTATTTCGGCGTACGCATTTGTGATATCGGCGATCGCATTTGCTGATTGCGTTCATCGTAAAACAACTTACAGCTATTTTCAGGTAAATAGACCACCCCACGCGGTAGGGGCACGAGCCAGCTCATTGGTGTCAACTTAACGCGAAAGCTATGTCCCGCAAGGAACTGAAGTTCCTTGCTAATAGCAAAAGTCATCTTCAGATGACTAAATATATATCCAAAAATCTTTAGTCTACTTGAGTAGACTTTAGCTAAAAGCCAAAGAACTTTAGTTCTAGGCGGGTGAGTCAAGCCGAAAGTTTTGCTATTTGTAACTTAAGTTGACACCAATGAGCAATGCTGTGCCCCTACCGCGTGGTCTATTTACCTGAAAATAGCTGTAAGCCCCCGAACTTCAATGTATGGGAGGATAGTCGCCCCCTGAGCCGTCATTTGTCAAAAAAAGATACAAATGACAAATGACAAATGACAAATGACGCGAAATCCCAATCGCGCAGCGTTCCCAAGGAAAGCTTACCTTACGATCGCTATGCTCGAAATAGCTCAACCACTGTCGGCTTAGTCACTTTCCCCATAGCGTTGCGCGGTAATTCTGCAACTGTCAAAATTTGGGTTGGCACTTTATAGACAGCCAATCGCTCTTTTGCCCAACTCCTAAAAGATTCTAATGTTAAAGCTTGTGACCCTTGCAATACTAACGCCGCACACACCCGTTCACCCCACTCTAAATCAGCAACCCCAACTACTGCACATTCCTGAATATCTGGATGCTCCCGCAGCACTTCTTCAATTTCCAGAGCCGAAACTTTATACCCTCCCGTTTTGATGATATCCACACTCATCCGGCCCAGAATGCGGTAGTTGTCATTCTCAACTACGGCGGTATCTCCAGTACAAAACCAGCCATCTTGGAAGGTTTTGGCGGTTGCTTGGGGGTTTTGCCAATATTCTAGAAACACTCCGGGGCCTTTAACTTGAATCTCTCCTGGTGTCCCTGCTGGAACTAACTCTCCACTCTCATCCACTAATCTCACTTCAACTTCAGGTAGTGGCTTCCCCACATATCCAGACAACCGTTCACCGTGTAAAGGGTTCGATAACGCCATCCCAATTTCAGTCATCCCATAGCGCTCTAGCAGAAAATGGCCGCTGATGGTTTGCCACTTTTCTAAAACTTGAACTGGTAACGCTGCGGAGCCAGAAACCATCAGGCGCATCTTAGCACAGCCTGCTGACATACTTTTTTGGCGTTCCTTAGAGGCAGTTTCCCAAGCAGCAATTAGTTTTACATAAATTGTTGGTACTGCCATGAATAGGGTTAAGTCACCGTCGCAAATTTGGTTCCAAACGGTTTCGGCATCAAACTTGCTCAACAGATGACACTTTGCGCCAGTCCATAAAGCACAAGTCAGTACGTTAATAATCCCATGAATATGATGTAGTGGCAGTATATGTAAAATGCGATCGCTAGATGTCCATTCCCAAGCGGTAATTAAGCTAGTCACTTGCGCTTGAATATTTTGATGGGTTGTAACCACACCCTTTGGTTTACCAGTTGTACCGCTCGTGTAGAGAATTAAGGCGCGTCTAGTGACATCTACCTCCAGAAGGCGGCCAACATTATATGGGAGCGTTTCTGAGGTGAGGATAAATCGCAAATTGTGTGCTTCGGCGAGCGATCGCAGTATACCTTCAAAATTGGGATGAGCAACAATAATCGATGCGCCAGAATTGGTAATGATATACTCTAATTCTGGTCGCGGGTGGGAAATACACAGAGGTACAGCTATGCCACCAGCACGCCAAATTCCCCATTGAGTGGCTACATACTCAAACCCAGGTGGGATGAGAAAGGCAATTCGCTGCTCCTGTAAATCTTCTGCATTATTAAGAAGAACTGTTGCTATTTGACTAGAACTGTGCAGCAAATCCTGATAGGTAAATGCTCCATCCGTGGTAGCGATTGCTATTTTCTCGTTGTGTTCTTCAGCACGAATAATTAATGGGAGATTCACGTTTATTTACCAATTTAGGGTTGATTCAGTCTACTTACAGAAAGCATATATAGCGGTTCCCATCCAGATGCGGTACAATATTATATCGCAAGGTGTAGGGGCACAGTAATGCTCATTGGTGTCAACTTAACGTAAAAGCCATGTCCCGCAAGGAACTGAAGTTCCTTGCTAATAGCGAAAGTCATCTTTTGATGACTAAATAATCCGAAAAATCTTTAGTCTACTTCAGTAGACTTTAGCTATGAGCCGCTGAAATTCATTTCTGGGCGGGCGTGGAAGCCAACAGATAAGCGATTTTTAGCTTAAGTTGACACCAATGAGTAATGCTGTGTCCCTACGGGTGTACCTCACGTAAACGAGAACCGCTATAGGAATGCCAAACGAGATGTAAATTTTACTATTCCACCAATAGTCTGTAACTTGAAAGACGTTACAACCAACGTTGTTTTTTAGCATATACAATACTACCAATTACAATTAATGCCATCACGCAGATCACAGCAGGATAAGCCCAAGGTTGCTCTAATTCCGGCATATATTTGAAGTTCATGCCATAGAAACCAGACAGGAAAGTGATTGGTAAAAACACGCTTGAGAGGATAGTCAAACGATTAATTCGTTCACCAATTTTGCTAGCAATATTATCACGTTGAATTTCCATTAATTCTGACATCCAGGCTCTCAAAGCTTGATATTCTTGCCAGAGTTTATCAACGTGATGCACTAATTCTTGATTGAATAGTTCTTTCACTGGTTGGGTGATCCATTGAAAATCTTCGTGATCCATAATAGCTATCAGTGACTTTATGCTTTGAAAATTACGGCGTCCTGAACGAGTCGATTGCCTCATCGTGGCAATTTTTTGATATGTTAATTCATCACCATAATTATCTAAAACTTCATCTTCTACATCATCAAGTTTTCTAGAAATATAGTCAAATACAGTATGGTAATTATTCAAAACCTCTTTAAAAATGAGATAGAAAACATAGTCAATTCCTAAGTTTTCAATATCTGTAGTTCGTTTTTGCAGATTATTAGCTAGAATGCTTAAAACTTTTAATTCAGCAATTTCAAAGGTGATAATAAAATTATTTCCCAGCACAATATTGCCACGAGCAACCTCAAACTCGTGATTTTTTATTTGAGGAGTTAATATTTCATAGCTGTAAAACAAACAATCTTCTACGTCTTCATCAACTCCGACAGGGGAATAATTGAAAATCATATTAACACGAGATGAATTAAGACCAAAGTGCTTAATAATTTTGGCTGTTCCAGTCCGATCGCGGAAGTGAATACAGCGCAACCAAATATTGTGAGAACTATCAATTTGTTTCAGTACCGTATCGACATGATTACTGGTAAATAATTCCAGTTTGTCTGGATAAAAAGTGAGGAGAGTTAGCATATAGCCATCCTAATTGAGTCGTGAGAAAACACTATGACTCATGTTGAGCGATAATTTATTGGATTACAACGATACATAATAATTCAAAATTCAAAATTCAGGTTAGGTTGAGGAACGAAACCCAACATTTTATCCTTGTTAATGTTGGGTTTCACTCCCGTTCAACCCAACCTACATTGATAGATTTTATCAAAACAGAATTCAGAAGTCAGGAGCCAGAATTCAGAATTGAATTCTGTGTGACTGGCGGATGAATAAACGGCGTTTTTGCACCTCCACTAAATCGTTCGCGCAGCGTCTCTGAAAGAGAAGATTTAGTGGTCAACAAGAAAGTGGCGGGTTTGAATCCCCCACTAATTGATTCTGACCGGAGGCGGAGCGTCTCCGGCTCCGCTCCTGAATTCTGACTTCTGAATTCTTCTTCAATATAAGTAATCACTCGAACTTGATATTAATGATATTTTACCCTGGAAGATCCCCTAGCTCAATTTTTTCCTCTTTTACCAGATTTAGGGCGGGTAGCTTTCGCTGGTGCTGACTTATTTTGCAGAATTGCAATTTCTCTTTGTGCATCTTGATAACTATCTTTTTCTCCTTGCTGTTGGAATAGTTTTGCAGCTTTTCTGAAATCTGCGATCGCTCCCTGTTTATTTTTCTGCTTGGTGCGAATCACGCCCCGGTTATAGTAGGCTAAGGCATTGTTAGGATTAATTGCGATCGCTCGTGAATAATCTTGATTTGCAGCTTTTTTATTTCCCAGTTCGAGATAGGCGTTACCACGGTTGTTATAAGCTGCTAAATCATTAGGATTTAGTTTCAGTGCTTCGCTATAATCTTCAATAGCGCCTTTATAATCTCCGAAAGAAAAGCGGTGAGTACCTCTGTGGATGTAAGCTGCACTAAATTTAGGATCAATCTGTAAAATAGTGTTGTAATCTTCAGTAGCTTCGAGGTTATCTCCCAGATCGCTGTAAACATCACCACGATTAAGATAGGCTTCTATGTATTTAGGATTGATGTTAATTGCGTCCGTATAATCTTTAAGTGCTGCATATTTTTGCTTATTAATAGATTGAGTTAAACCCCTTTGATAATAAGCTTTAGCATCACTAGGATTAATCTTAATTACTGTATCAAAATCTTGGATTGCTTCAAGTCTTTGTCTGATGCGACGGTGAATAATCCCTCGCTGCAAGTAGGGTTCGGTATACTGAGGTTTGAGAGCGATCGCTTTGCTAAAATCTCCAATTGCCCCTTTATTATCCTTTAGTTGAGTACGGGCTAACCCCCGGCCATAGTAAGCATAAGCATCCTGAGAATTTAACTTAATCGCTTGGGTATAGTCTGCGATCGCTTCTTTGTACTTGCTTAATTCAGACAAAGCAAATCCTCGATCAAAATAGGCATTAGCATCTTGAGGATTGAGCAAAATAGCTTGGCTAGAATCTGCTTGTGCTTGCTCGTAGTCTCCTAATCGATAATAAGCATCGCCTCGTTTATTATAAGCTAGGGCGTTTTTTGGATCTAATTCAATCGCCTGATTAAAATCTTCAACTGCTCCTTCATAGTTTCTTGCATCATATTTATTAACTCCCTGTTGGTATAATGTCTGTTGAGCATTTGTTAGAGGTTTTGGCAACTTCAATTGCCACGCTCCAACACCAAGTGTGATACACCCAACTACCCCAGTCAGAATTAGTAATAATTTTTTTTGATGCTGTTTTTTCTGATCGCGATCAACATTTGTTATCTTTTTCAGGTCGTCTAAAACTTCGGTCGCATACTGGTAGCGCTTACGATAGTCAAAACGCACCATTCTATTAATAATTATTGCTAATTTCCTGTTAATTTTTAGGTTTTTGTTATACCAAACGATTTCATCTGTCAGCCGATTTTTCTGACTTCGCAAATTAGATATTTCGTTTCCAGATAAACCTAGAAGTGCTGCGATCGCAACGATACCTAAAGCATATATATCGCTGTTGTATTTGAGATTGCCGTTAACTTGTTCTATAGGCATATATTCGAGATTGTCAACGGTATTAGTGATGGCTTCATTAACAGTACCAAAATTAACCAAAACTAACTTTTTGTCTGATTCACGGCGAATGATATTAGCTGGTTTAATATCCCGATGAATCACGCCATAGCTATGTGCAATCACTAAAATTTCTAATATATCTGATAAAAGACTAATTACTTGGTCTTCCCTCAAAGGTTGTCCCTGAATAATTTCGTCAGTTAAAGGATTACCGACTATGAATTCTTGGACTACATAGAATTCTTCATTTTCTTCAAAATAAGCAATTAGCTTTTGAATTTTCTCGTGTTTCTGTCCTAGTTTTTCTAAAGTTGCTGCAAGACTTACAAACAAATGGCGTAAGATTGTTAAAGTTTGAGGATTGTTACCAGGAGGACGTAACTGCTTTACTATAAATTGGCTGTCAGGAAGATTAACATCTTCAACTAGATACGTTTTCCGCTTTTCACCATCATTGAGAACTTTTAGTATTCGATAATGTCCATTTAGGAAATGACTATTCATCAATATAAATATAATATTATAAATTGTTTGATTATAGCTTACGTGTTATTACTGTTGAGCTTTAGATATAAAGATTTATTTTAAAGAATATCACTGCATCGCAGAGTAAAAGGGTGGTATCAGCCAAAAGCCGCTCAAAAAACTTAATTTAGTTTGGTGTGGTGGAAGCCGGATTTCAGAAATAGCAGCCATGATGGAACAATGGCATTGTCAACCGAAACAATGGCATTGTCAACCGAAACAATGGCATTGTCAGCCGAAACAATGGCATTGTCAGCCGAAACAATGGCATTGTCAGCCAAAACAATGGCATTGTCAGCCAAAACAATCGCATTGTTAGCCGAAACAATGGCATTGTCAGCCGATGTATAGATATCTTATTTTATCAGATATAAGATTCCTATTTGATTTTTGAATAAACACCGTACACCTCGAAAAGCCTGATTCCCTACTCCCTATTCCCTACTCCCCGCCTACGCAAATAATTTCAAAAATCAAAGCGGATTACTGTATAACCTAAGCGCTTGGGTTTATCAATAGATCGCGTTTCCCGATATTCAATCCCTAATTTTCAGTACGTCGCACACCAGCCAAAATAAAATTAACTGCTGCTTGAGTATGCTGCTCAATCATTTCTGGACTCAGCAGTTGCAAATCGGGTCTAGTATGCTTGATGTTTTCGTAAGCGTTGAAGTATAAATTACAAACCCCAATAATATGAAGAGTGGTGATAAATGGATCGATCTTACGGAAACAACCTTCAGCCATCCCCCGCTCTAAAATCTTGATCAGATAGCTAAAATTTTCTTGCCAATTCCCCTGTTTGAAATACTTTCCCTGATTTTGGTTTGCTTCTTGAAACCAAAGCATCCCCCGGTGCGGGTGAGCAGCTTCATAAGCGATCGCTTCTTTGACAAGCACCTTCAACGCCTCCTCTGGTGGGAACTGATCTAAATTTAGCTGCTCAAACCCTTCGTGCATCTCCACCGCCGGACGTTGCAGAACAGCTTCATATAGTCCTTCCTTGCTCTGGAAATAGTAGTAAATCATCGCTGTGGTGACATCTGCACCTCTAGCGATCGCTTCTGTCCGCGCCCCTTGAAGTCCATTTCTGGCAAACTCCGCTTCCGCCGCATCAAGAATCTGCTTTTTCGTCGCTTCTGCATCGCGCACCTGACGCGGCTTTTTAGCTGAGAATTTTGACTGCGTTGAACGACCCACGTTGCTCCATCATCATAACGAAAATATATTAACTAAAAAATTGCTTAGTAGTTGACATAGAAGATGAAATTTATTAAATTAATACTCATTAACTAAAAAATTAGTTAGTTATTTCAGCAATGCAGGAACCAAAATTAGCCGAGCAAATGCGCGGTTATATTAGTTCGTCCATTGCAGACAAGACTTTAATTATCGCAATTTGCATTCAAAAGAGTGATGTAGGGCAGGCGGCACTAAGTTTCAATATTGCGTTACCTTTTGCTAACGCATCTAGGAATTTATCAATAAATTATCAATATTTTGGAGGAAAAATGGAACCAATTTTACCTGGTGCGCCTTGGTTAATCGCGCACAAATCTACATTAGGAGTGAATAAACCGAATAAAATCACATTAAACGGGCAGGATTATGTCATTTGGCAAAACCAAAAAGGTGAAGTGTTTGCTCTTGATAACATCTGTCCGCACATGCAAGCACCATTATCAAACGGCTGGGTTTGCCAAGAGAGAGATACCATTACTTGCCCTTTTCATGCACTAGAATTTGATGGACAAGGCAGACTACAGCAAGGAGATAAAAAAGACACTCAGCCAATTATCAAACCATTAGAGCTAATTATTAACAATGATTGCATCTGGACTTATGCTGGATTTGAGCCAAGATTGCCTATCCCAGATTTGCATCAGAAAATTGTCGATGAATACGAGTTTATCGGAGTAACTGGGAACAAAAGTATTCAGGGTGACTTTTTGATTAATCTGATGGTTAACTATGACTATAACCACCAAAATGGCACTCATAAAGAACTATTTAAAATTACATCTTGTGATGTCAGTTATTTTGAAGAAAAAGGATACTATGCCACAGTTAAACAAGAACTGATGAGAGCCAACAACACGCTAGGAGAAATTATCAAAAATCCTATTTTGGGAATCTTCCCTAAAACTCTTACTAACAAACTCGAATACGCTTTTCCTTCAACTACAGCTTTTTTTGCGAAAACGCCTATTGGTGATATTGCTCAAATTCATATTCTCTACCCAGAAACAGAAAAAATCACCAAGACATTTATTTTGATGTATGCCAAAGTCGTCAATCCTTTGATAAAATTTATGTTTAAAAATTCAGTTTTACAAGCAGCAGCCACAGTCATTGAACAGGATACACGTGCAGTTGAAAGTTTGTATCCTCGGCAAAAACCAAAAGTTAGATTGCCAAATGAAGAGATTATGTTCTACGCAGAAAGACTCTACCGCGAGTGGTAATTTGGATTGCAAAGCCTAATTACGTTTTACAATTAAGTAGATACTGTAGCTGATTACTGCTGGAGGTACTCATATATGCGGCAGCTAAAATCCGCCGAGGAAATGCCTGGTAGCTATGGCTTACCCATCTTAGGAGAGACTTTAGAAATATTTCAGGATTTAGAGTTGTATTTATGGCGACGATTCCAGCAATATGGTTCAGTTTTTAAGACAAGCGTCATGGGGCGTAAACGTGCTTATTTAATTGGCCCTGATGCTAATCGGCTGGTGCTGGTGGAACAGGCGGAACACATGTCGTCGCGGATAGGGTGGTATTTCTTAGAACCAACATTTGGCAACAATATTTTATTACAAGATGGGGAAGAACATCGCCTAACTCGTCGCTTAATGTATCCAGCATTTCACGGAAAAGCGATCGCTACATATTTCGACACCATCTAAAATATTGTGCAAGACTTCCTCAAAGATTGGGGACAGAGAACGATTCCTTTAAATTCTAGTTTCCGCCAGCTTACCCTGATAAACGAAGCATTGCTATTGCTGTTTGCTGGACACGAGACGACAGCCTCCTTGCTCAGTTGGGTAATATTTGAATTAGGTAATCATCCAGAATGGCGATCGCGACTACGCCAAGAACAATTAGCAGTTGTGGGAAATAATTCCCTTAATCTGTCTCATCTCAAACAACTTCCAGATTTAACCAACGTCTTAAAAGAAGTAGAACGGCTTTATCCGCCAGTGTATGCCTATAATCGTGGAGTCCTCAAAGATATTGAGTATGCAGGTTATCGCATTCCTGCTGGTTGGTTTGTGACTATCTCGCCGATGTTGACTCACCGTCTACCAGAACTCTATACCGATCCCGATCGCTTTGCACCACCTCGTGAAGAAGATAAAAAACATCCTTTAGCACTAATGGGTTTTGGTTATGGTTCGCACAGATGTTTAGGTATGGAATTTGCCCAAATGGAAATGAAAATCGTGCTTTCTATACTACTTCGCCATTACGACTGGACAGTAAAACCAGATTATTCTGCGATCGCTCCAATTTGTCAGCCTTCTAAAGTTAAGGATACTCTACAAGCATATATTGAACCTTTAGGTAGCAACTAAGTATTTAAAGTGACATAAAGTTTGATTATTTAATAAAAGATTATATTCAGATGCATTACACCTTGCAGTGATTGATAAAACTTGATTTTACTCTTAGAGGGTGTTTGAAAAGCTATATTTGTTACCCAAAGTGTCTAAATATCCCCCCTAACTCACGCCACTTGCTTGGCTGTTGGCAGAGCCGCAGGGCGCAGTGGCTCCCCCTTGTAAATGGGGGGAATAGTCTCATAAATTAGACTAAGAGGTTGTTTGAAAAGTATTTTTATTGACATCAAAGCCTCTCTGCGTTTCGGGGCTACGTGTACACACAAGTTTCTTGACTTGCAATGCGATTGCATCGACTAACAATGCGATTGCATCGACTAACAATGCGATTGTATCGACTAACAACACGATTGTATCGACTAACAACACGATTGTATCGACTAACAACACGATTGTATCGACTAACAATGCGATTGTAGTGCTGGATTTAGCACAGATTTTGAGTTAAGCGGCTCTTTCAAAATTCCAATTTTTGCATCATTAAAGATAGTTTTTGAATTACTACGGCTCAGTTTAAAGCTTTGGAGTGGTAGGATTTTTGGATGTTTGATAACATCTGCAAATTCCTCGCTGAAAACTTTTCCACCGACTTTGCCACTTGGCTGTTGGGAGAACCCATTTCCCTCACAGAGTTAAGTCCTTCTGAACTGTCGTTAGAACCTATTCGAGCCGATGCACTAATTTTATTGGAATCGACTGAACTAGTACTTCACCTAGAGTTTCAGACTCAACCCGATGTTAATCTGCCATTTCGCATGATTGACTATCGGTTGCGAGTGTATCGCCGCTTTCCCCAAAAGCAGATGCGTCAAGTGGTGATCTATCTTAAAGAAACAAGCTCAGAACTCGTGCAACAAAATACTTTTACCATTGCTGGTACTCGCCACGAGTTCGAGGTAATTCGATTATGGGAACAGCCGATAGAAGTATTTTTGCGCTATCCAGGTTTATTTCCATTCGCGGTATTAGGCGAGACAGATGACCGTGCAAGTACATTACAGCAAGTAGCACAGGAAATTATCGGGATTCCTGACCAACGGTTGCAGAATAATGTTGCAGCTGCCACAGCAATTTTAGCTGGTCTAGTATTAGAGAAAGGGTTAATTCAAAGAGTATTACGGAGAGACAATATGCGCGAATCTGTAATTTATCAAGAGATTGAGGCTGAAGCTCAGGCAAAAGGTAGAGCACAAGGTATAGCCGAAGGTAGAGCCGAAGGCTTACAAGAGGGGATTCGGCGGGTTACGATTAATCTGCTCAAAAGCCAAATGCCTTTGGAGGAAGTGGCAAAATTGACTGGGTTATCAATTGAAGATGTACAGTTGTTGCAAACAGAGATAGAAGGTCAAAATAATTCGTAATTCGTAATACTTCGGCTACGCCCTTCTCTACGAGAGGCTGCGCCAACGGCTACGCTCAGGACAAGCGAGCGTACAAGTTCGTAATACTTCGACTACGCTCAGTACAAGTTCGTAATTCGTAATTATTACGCTGTGGATGAATCCGGGTGGCTCTGAATAAAAACGAGAGCGATCGCTTTTTACTCGCACCTTTTCTAAAAAGGCGATCGCTCAATTTAACTCATTTCACAATCTGGGCAACTTGCAACTATAATTTGATAAAAATTTATAGTCAAAAACACAAAATCAATATTGACTAAATATTAAAAACACTGTCTGTAATAATCCAATGACAAAACCCAAAACACCGCCTAAAGTTACAATCGCTTGTAATTCATTTTTTACAATTCCCTCAATTGCAGCTTCTAAATCAGCCGGTGAAGTTGATTTTACCCGATCAACTATCACTTGATCTATCGACAAAATCGGAATTGCTTGCGCCACAATTACTTCTAAATCTTTTTCCAAATATTTATCTAATATTAAAGCCAACTCTTGACTCATGACTTCTAAAGAAGTACTGACAACAGGTGAAGTACTAAGACGATTCAGCAGCACTCCAGCAATATTTTCCCAATCAACAGAATCAGTTAATCCTTGTAAAAAATCGCTGCCACTGTTTTGTAAGTAATGGCGGACACTTTCGCGGGTGGTCTTTCGGAGTTGGCGCACTGTCCCAATTGGCAAGTTTTGTAATGATAAATTTTGCAGTAATTTCCGAATGCGATCGCGCATTTGCAAATCTTGAGTCAATTCCTGCAAGCGAGTATTGGCAGCCTCTTTTTCATCCAAGCAAAAAGTCCGTAGGCGTGTGAGAGTATTACGTAAGCCAAACAAATTTGCTACTACCCAATAAGTTCCACTGGTTTTTTCGCGGAAGCCTTCATCAATAATTTGAATTGTGCGATCGGTCAAAAAATCAACTATCGTTTGCCGCAGCACATCTGGCGGTAAAACTGCTTGCAACAACCAATCAGCAAGCCGTGTGGCTTGTTCTTCACTCAATTGAAATTCCAGCAATATCTGGTCAAAAATTTGATTGATCTGCGCTTCCAAAAAGTCTTCTCGTCGCGCTAAAACCTTGAGTAACCGTGGCAAGGATTCCCCTAGTAAATCCCGCAAAATGCCTGCCACAATTTTGGCACTTTTCTCGTTTTTATCTGTTTTAATTTGTTCAATTGCCAGCCGTAACAACCAGAGAATTGCTCCCTGCACGCGTTCTGTTTGCAACAAACGCCGCGCCAGATTTTGCAATTCTTGTGGTGTCAAGAGTGACCCCATGATTGTCTTAGAAATGTTCAGAGCCAAACGTTCCTGGTTGCGGGGAATCAATCCAGGGGTGAAGGGTACTCTTCGTTCAGCAATATAAATTGCTCGGTAAGGACGGAACAACATTTTGATGGCTATATCATTTGTGAAATAGCCAATAATTCCACCCAGTACCGGGGGAGACACATAAAGCCAAAGATGAGACCAGTCCAAGGGAAGAATTAAAAAAGTTAGGAGTTAGGAGAGACGCGATTAATCGCGTCTGTACAAGAGTTAGGAGTTAACAGAGACGCGATTAATCGCGTCTGTACAAGAGTTAGGAGTTAGGAATGATAAATTTTAAATGAGAATTTATCACTACTCATAATTCATAACTTTTAACTAATAACTCCTAATTTACTAAGCACTAGCACTCCCATCATACCGTTCACAATGGTGTAGTGTGTGGCAACAGCAAAACCAACTTGACGCGCTAACTTTATTTGCTCTCTCCCGATGGGAAAGCGGTCTAAGCTAGGGCTGATGTAAGCATATTCTTCTTTTAACCCTAAATAACTGGCAACTGGCACTACAAAACTGTCCAGATACAACTGCTGAAAGGCACGTAGCTGAGGATTACTCGGTCGATGAAAGTCTAAAATTGCGGCTTTAGCACCCGGCTTCAAAACCCGGTATAACTCTTGGAGACTGCGGGGAATATCCTTAACATTTCTTAAACCATAGCCCATTGTTGCGGCATCAAATTGGTTATCATCAAAGGGTAAATTTAGCACGTCGGCTTCTATCCAGGCGATCGCAGGTTGGGGGTACTGCCAATGTGAGCGTTCTTTAGCTTTTTCTAGCAGGTTGGGTGAAAAATCCACTCCGTATACCTTCCCTGTTGCTCCTGTCCGCCGTGCCAGACGTAAGGCTAAATCACCACTACCGCAACACAAATCTAATGCAGTATCACCCGATTTAGCTGCACTCCATTTCACTGCCATTTCCTTCCATATCCGATGCTGTCCCAGACTCAACCAATCGTTCAACTGGTCATAAACTGGAGCAATACGGTTAAAAATGGACTGAATTTCGTTAGTCATTGATTGGGTATTGGGCATGGGGCATGGGGCATAGGGCATAGGGCATGGGGCATCGGTTTTTGACTAATGACTAATGACTAATGACTAATGACAACTAGTAAGAGCGATCGCTATCAGTTGGGCTGATAAATTAATTAGCATTAATTCATCTTCCCGTAAAGTGCAGGGTTGTTTCCACTGTAAGGATAATACGCCCAAAAGTTGATTACGGTAGCTAATTGGGATAACTAAATGTGCTTCCACACCCGTATTTTTGTAGTGAATAGCATCAACTAATTTAGTGTCTTTAAGTATATTTAAGGAAACTTGCATTTGCCCGGTGGCGATCGCTTCCTTTGTTAGTGGGTCAAAAGATAGCCAATTTTTTATTGTACCTGTATCGCTGTAAGTTCCTTGAGTCGCAATCAGAGTATTTCCATCTGTAAGTTGCAGAATACACCCGTCTGCTGCAAAAGTCTCACTCACAGCCCTAGCAATTGGAGCAAGAGTTTCTTCTAAGCTAGAAGCTGCTTGAGTTACCTGTACCAAAACACTCAGCAGAGCTATTTGAGCATGAGAACGGCGTAATTCTTCTGTACGTTGCTTGAGCAAGTCGTAGGTTTCTGCTGCTCTTTGCACCACTGCCTTCAGTTCGCCTGGGTCCCAAGGCTTAGTGATATATTTGTAGACTTGCCCCGCATTAATCGCCTCTACCAAGTCTTCAATATCAGTAAATCCGGTAAGAATTATCCTAACCGTATCGGGAAACTGAGGTACAGTCTTGCTGAGAAACTCAGTTCCTTTCATTTCTGGCATCCGTTGATCGGAAATAATCACCGCTACCTCTCCTTCTGCTGCCAAAACTTCTAGGGCGTTCACCCCACTATCAGCTTTCAGAACATTAAAGTCGCGTCGAAAGGTGCGATAAAGCAGATCGAGATTATCTGGCTCATCGTCAACTACCAGGATTTTCAGCTTTTTTGGTTGTTGGAGAGTCATCAGTGGATATTGGAGTTTATCAATTTCGAGACTGGGCTTATCCATAAGATATTTCCTTTAAATATTCACTATCTTGTTATATTCCATACCAAGCTTAGTTGATAATAGCTCAAATTTATCAAGAGTTTTTACGGAGTTAGCTTGCATTTTAAATACGGTAGCTGTGAGTGTCACAGAGGATATTTGCCTGCCCAAATATCTCAAGCAAGAAAAAATTGCATAAGAAGAATTAACTAGATAAGTTTCTACAGATCAACTCAAGGCAGTAGTTATGCTCAGAACTTGCACCAGTCCCAACAACCGCCTCAGAATGAATTCTGAGGCTATTAGCTATCTTCTAAAGAAGACTCAATAAAGATTAGAGTCCACTAAGCGTGGACTTGCGCTAAAAGCCTGTGAAATTTATTTCTTGGCGCGAAAGTGGGCAGGTGCAAGATATAACTAGGACTTACGCAAAAAGTACTAAAAATCTTAATTTATCGAACCGCCAAGAACGCCAAGAACGCCAAGAATCGTAGAGTTTGCGTAAGTCCTAATAACTATGGGTAGTTCATAGATTAGAATAAAACTTGCTCATGAGGTATTAATCAACCTCTCAAGTTGAAGCTCGCACTCTGATTATGACTGATCTACCACCCAACGCTCAGAATCCCGAAGAAAATGCTACCAACGATGTAGCACAAGAATTACTGCGAAGGCTGAGGCAAAAACAAGGTAACTGGGTGGAATGGGGAACGGCGATCGCCTCGTTGCTAAAAACCGGTTACAACCCCCAAGACATTTTTGAGGCGACTGGATTTGAGCCGATTCAACAAAATCAGGTGGTTGTTGGTTCTCAAGTTTACAATTCTTTGGAAAAGTTTGGAGTATCGGCAGAAACGCGATCGCACTATGCCACACGCGGCAGTGATGTTTTATACGAACTGCGTTTGCTCACTCAAGAAGAACGTGCCGCCGCTGCCGAACTAATCTTCGTCCACAACGTTGATGCTGATGAGGCACGGGATATAGCAAAAGCAATTAAAGAGTTCTCTTATTTCCGCACTTTACCAGAAGGGTTTTCTGCTCATCCTGGGGATGCTGTTGCTCATCAAGTTTGGAAACTGGCACGCCAAAATGCAGATTTACAACAGCGATCGCGCCTAATTGCCAAAGGTTTACGCTTTGCTCACACGCCAGCAGCAAGGCAAAAAATCGAACAACTACTGACTGATTTTACTACTGTTCCCCAGCGTCCAGCGCCAATTTTACCCTTTTACCGTCTGGAACTTGAAGAACAATTACCCCGAATCTTGCCGGTGGTAGGCGAGTTGCCATTATCACGGCAAGACTTGCAAGCTGTGCCGATAGTGACAGAAATTGAACCATTTCGGATGGTCAAGTTTTCTGGAGAGCAAGCTTGGGTACCGTTACCAGGTTGGCAAGTGTTGTTGGCAGCAGAAGATCCAGTAGTGATTTTAGCGAATAGCGATCGCTTCCCCATCCAAAGCCAAACGGGGCCTGTCGTCGTTGTCGTAGATCGCGCCCAACGAGAATGGGATGCCTCCAGCTATTTTGTTGTTGAAAATGGTGGTGAATTAGATTTTCAGTGGTTTGAAACTGAGCCAGAAATTCTTCTACTAGGACAAATTATTATCATCGTGCGTCCTAAGAAAATTCTGGATGAAGAATTAACTAAGGATTCCTGGCAGATTGACGAATAAATTTAACAAATTCTGGGGGTTTAAGTCCAGTACAGTTCAGTTAAGGATTTTTGGTACTGATTTTAGACCTGTAGAGACGCGAAATTTCGCGTCTCTACCAAGGTTTTTGGGCTTAACTGAACGGTATTGAGCCAATACCAAAGCTTGTAAAGTTAAGTTTCCTTGGGTAGGAATTTTGTTAACCAGAGCATCAGCCTGCAATGCCAATGCATCAGCCTGCAATGCCAATGCATCGGGTAACAATGCCAATGCATCGGGTAACAATGCCAATGCATCGGGTAACAATGCCAATGCATTGGGTAACAATGCCAATGCATTGGGTAACAATGCCAATGCATCGGGTAACAATGCCAATGCGTCCCCTTGCATTAAAAACGCTACGATTTTACGCAAAGTTGTACTAGGTCAAACAAGCGATTTTTCAAGTCTGCTGCCATTGGGACAGTTGGAGTACTATAAGGAATTGCAGTTACCGCAGATTTATATAGCGCTTCTAGGTTGAGTGCAATACAGACCTAACCCCCAGCCCCTTCCCTACTAGCGTTGGGGAGTAAGATTCAAAGCCTCTCTCCTAAAAGGAGAGAGGTCAGACTGTATTGCTTCCATTCGAGAACCGCTATAGTCTGCTAACTCTTCGGCTAATTCTGGATACTCTGCTAACTGCTGCTCAATCCCATCCAAGGCATAAAGGGGAGCTAGTTCACAAAAGCAGTAGTTTTCAGGATTATGTTGCATCATCAGCTTCTAGTTCAACTTCCTACTATCCAAAACAACCTCTTCACTTTCTTCTACCGAGTACAGGCTTTTGAAAGCGATCGCGTGGATAACTTTGGCATAGCGATCGTAAAGTGTAGATAGAGCAGATTGGTCACGTTGAGCAATTTTGGTTAAAAGTATTTTTTCAATTAAAAGTTTATAAAACTATTACAAAATTTAAATAAATTTTCAAACCATCTTTAATAGAACTCACTAGAGCAAGAATATCAACAAATGTATCATTCTGAGCAAAATGCTTAAGAAATTAAGTATTTTTCTTGTTATTTTATATTTTCAGGTATCTTCTTTTATTACCACAATTGTTGAGTAAAAAACCAAGTCCTATTTTTTTGATTTAGTTTCTTGAGGGATTCAGAACTGTCACTAATTGGAAATTTAATGGGAAGAAAACAAACTCAGTTGATATAAATGACTCAAGTATTGTGTAACAGAACTATCACTCATTTGTAGCTGAACAAGGAGTTTTCCAAAAATGTCTCTAACTAAACGTTGCTTGGCCGAATTTATTGGTACATTCTGGCTTGTTTTAGGTGGTTGTGGTAGTGCTGTTCTAGCCGCAGCCTACACGGCAGATGCGGCAAAAATCAGCGAAAATACTTCTTTTCCATTGGGTATTGGATTAGTCGGTGTATCTTTGGCGTTCGGGCTTACCGTCCTCACAGGGGCTTATGCTTTTGGTCACATTTCTGGTGGGCATTTCAATCCAGCTGTTTCCTTTGGACTGTGGGCAGGTAAGCGTTTTCCTGGGTCTGACTTACTACCTTACATCGCCTCTCAAGTAATCGGTGCAGTTGTTGGTGCGGGCATTATCTACCTGATTGCGAACGGCAAAAGTGGATTTATCTTAACTGGCTCTAACCCATTGGCCACTAACGGCTACGGGACTCACTCTCCAGGTAGTTACACGCTGTTTGCTTGCCTCATTACTGAAGTTGTGATGACTTTCATGTTTCTGCTGATTATTTTGGGTGTAACTGACAGCCGTGCTCCTAAAGGATTTGCACCACTGGCAATTGGTTTTGGACTCACTTTGATTCACCTGATTAGCATTCCT
>NZ_JAIVFR010000200.1 GCF_020829685.1 Nostoc sp. CHAB 5715
AATTCCAAAAATCGGGATGGGGGTTAAAGAAGAATTCAGAATCCAGAATTCAGAATTCAGAAGCTTCAGCTAAGAATAATTCAGGATTTAAGGGCAATATTACTGTAAATGTAGTGCCGACTCCAACTTGACTTGTGACGCTGATTTGACCTTTGTGAGCATCAACGCACCTTTTAACGATTACTAACCCCAATCCAGTACCCTGAATTGATTGGACATTTGAGGCTCGGTAGAATGACTCAAAAAGTCGAGCTTGGTCTGATTCAGGAATCCCCATACCTTGATCTTGAATATAAAAAATTGCTACTTTATCAATCGGGTCGCAGATTAAATCAAACTGAATCTTACCACCTGTTGGAGAATATTTAACCGCGTTTGAGAGTAGATTTTCAAACAGGTAATGCAAGAGTCCTTCATCCATTACAGCGTCGGTGCGATCGCTATGACAAGTAAAAACAATTTCATACAGGCTACTTTCAACAATAGAAAAATCTTCGATTAACTCTCGACAGAATTGTTCTAAGTTAAGTGGAGCAGGGTTGTATACGAGTTTCTCTGCTTCCGCTCGACCCATAAACAACACTTCTTCCATGAGTTTTTCTAGAGATTGCACAGCACCTTGAATTCGCTTTAAATAAATGCCTCTTTTCGCATCTGTCAATTTTGCTCCTTGCATTTCTATGAGTTCTACTGCTGTTTGAATAACAGTCAGGGGATTACGGAACTCATGAGATACGGTAGAGATAAATAAGGACTTGAGACGATTAAGTTCTTGCTCTTTCTCCAATGCTTGCTCTAGCAATTTTGTTTGGCGTCGTTCGCTAAGATCCCAGAAAACAATTACTACACCATTTATCTGGTCAAGTCCTCGCTTCAGTGGTGAAGCACTATCGCCAATTGGAACTCTTTTTCCGTCTCTTCTAATCAGAGAAGTGAATTCTTCTAAATAAACAACCTGTTGATCCCGTAGCACTTTTGTTACTGGGTTTTCTAATGTAGTCCCTGTAACTTCATCGACAATATGAAAAATATTCGCCGCCTCATTTCCTAAAGCATCTTTTTGCTGCCAGCCAGTCAATGCCTCAGCTGCGGGATTCATAAATGTCATTATTCCCCGATCATCTGTAGCGATTACAGCATCACTCATTGAGTTTAAAAGGATTGCTAAGTGATCTCGATTCTCTCGCAGTTCACGCTCTAATTGGTGTTTTAGAAGACCGATTTCGATCGCTATTCTTAAATCTTTTATAGTAAAGGGTTTAACGATATATCCGAAAGGTTGGGTAATTTTGGCTCTTTCTAAAGTATGATCGTCACCATAAGCGGTTAAAAAAATTACAGGAACGTCTAACTGCTCACGAATCAGACTGGCAGTAGCAATACCGTCTATCTCACCTTTAAGAATAATATCCATTAATACTAGTTCTGGTTGAGTTTCCCATGCCTTGGCAATGGCAACTTTTCCAGATGAAGCTGTACCCGTAACAATGTATCCTAGTTGCCTGAGTTGGCTGGCAATAGTTCTAGCCACAATCACTTCATCTTCAACGACTAAAATCCTAGCTTGGCCCATTTAATATTTACTAATGCAAAGTTAACTGCGTGAATTGAATTTTGAATACTGTTCCATGATTGCGTTCTAGAATAATGTCGCCTTCGAGTTGTTCTGTAACCAAGTCATATACTAACGACAGTCCCAAAGAATCATTAGTTGTCCAATCTAAATTATCTGGTAAACCAATCCCATTGTCTCGGATAGTCATCTCGATACTATTACCAACATTACGTAAAGCAATACTGATTGTGCCTGTTTCTTGGTTGGGAAAAGCGTGTTTGAGGGCATTGGAGATTAATTCGTTAATAACTAGTCCACAAGCAATAGCTTGGTCAACATTCAAACTCACTGAATCTATATCAGTTTCTAGACCAATTTTACCAGGCCATATTTGGTAAGAAATTAGCAAGCTTGCTGCCAAATTATCGATATAGTCACCAACATCAATTTGTCCAATGTTAGCGGAAGTATATAAATTTTTATGGATTAGAGATATTGACTCAATCCGGTTCTGACTTTCTCGAAGAGCTTTGATGGCTTCTGGATCTTTGAGTGTTTGAGACTGGAGTTGTAATAAACTGGAGACAATTTGCAAATTATTTTTAACTCGATGATGAACTTCCTTTAATAGAACTTCTTTTTCAACCAAGGCATTTTTTAACTTTACTTGAGCGTTTTGTCTTTTAACAAGCTCAAACTGAGCTTGTTCAAAAATGCTGGATTGTTGAATGGCGATCGCTAATTGGACTGTCAGTTGATCAAGCAAATCTAATTGATTTTCTTCCCACTCGCGCAAACCAGAGCATTGGTGAGCAATCAGTAAACCCCAAAGGTGAGAACCTGGGTTTTGGGAGCTTACTTTTAGTAAAATGGGTACGACTAAATTTGCTTTGACTTCAAACTGTTCTAACAAGCGAATATGGCAATCAGTTAATCCTGCTTCATAAATATTAGCGATCGCTCGTTTGCGTCTTTGATAATACTCCACTCCTGCGCCTGCTTGAAAACACGTATCATGAATCTGGACGCCCAAAGAAACAGTCCATCCAGGTTCCACCGATTCCGCCACAATTGTGCCAATCATCTCTGGGTCAAACTGATAAACTACCACTCGATCAACCCCAAGTAAATCTCGCACTTCTTGAACTGTTGCATTCAGAATATCTTGGAGATTCAATGATTGACGAATCCGTTGAGCAACGGTTCGCATCAATTGCTCCCGCTCGGCTTGGGCTTTGAGAGCCAGTTCAGTTCGCTTACGTTCTGTGATGTCTTGCCCAATACCGATAATTTGACCATTGGAAAGGTAAACATTAGTCCAAGACGTATCCAGTAAACGACCATCGCGCATCTGAGTTCTAAAGTCACCCCAATTGCGTTGTGCAGACTGAATAAAATTAATCACATACTCTCGATATTCAGCATTAGGATATAACGCTTCCAAAACATCGCAAGTTTGGAAATCTTGAAATTTCCAACCTAAAACACTTTCCCATTCTTGGTTCACCCATTGAAGTTTACCATTGGTATCAAAAAGTGCAATCATCAACGGTATACTTTCAAAAACTATCTGCAAAAAATCATTTTGCTCTTGAAGTTTTGTTTCTAAGTTTTTGCGTTTTGTAATATCATAAAAAACAGTTAAAATTGCTGCCTCATTATTAAATTTTAAATATTGCAGTGAAGCGATCGCCCAGAAATAAGTTCCATCTGCTCTTTTTAATTGAAGTTCATAGTTATCAATAAAGCCATATTGATTCAGGGCTTCCAACAGTAATTCTAAATCGGCTGATTTCTGATATAAATCTAAAATTTTTCGATTAGTTAAATCCTTTGCTGAAAATCGAAAAGTTTTAATTAACTCTGGATTAGCATATAAAATCAACCCGTCCAACTCACGCGAAATAATTAATGGAATAGGAATAGCTTCAGAAATGACTCTAAATCTCGCTTCACTTTCATGAAGGTTTATTTCAATTTTTTTGTGTTCTGTAATATCTCGGATATTAACCAACTGAGCGTTGTAGCTGGCATAGTTTATTGAATATGTGAAAATTTCAACATCAATAATCTGTCCGTTTTTTCGCTGATGTCGCCATTGCCCAGTAAAATGAAAGCTAGTCTGCTTTTGCCCTAAATATTCTCTGAAGATAGGCACATCACCAGGAGGGCGAATGTCAGTTATTCGCATTTGCAAAAACTCTTCTCGTGAGTAGCCGTAGTGGATAACAGCAGCTTCATTTACATCTAAAAATTGTAGATTATCCTGGTTAAATACCCACATTGGATTAGGATTTTTAGAGAAAAGAAGATTAAAACTCCTTTGGCTATCATCAATAACTTTTTGCTGATGTAACTCTAAATACCTGATTACTTGCCCTGCCAACTTTTCTAAGGCTACTTGCTCTTTAACAGTCAAATTTCGCGGTGCAAAATCAATTACACAAAGACTACCTAATGCAAAGCCGCTTGAAGTAATTAGAGGAACACCTGCATAAAAGCGGAAATAATGATTTGATATTACAAGGGGATTTGTCGCAAACCGTTCATCTGACAAAGTGTCCGGGATAATTAATATTTGACTTTGTAAGATAGTATAACTACCAAAAGAAATGCTTCGAGAAACTTCTGATATAGTTACCCCGATTTTTGACTTGAACCATTCCCGTTCTGCATCAACTAGGCTAATAAGAGCGATTGGTGTTTCACAAAGGTTAGCAGCTAGTTGAGCTAGTTCATCAAAAATTTCTTCTGGTGGCGTATCTAAAATTTGATACTGATTAAGTACTTCTAAACGTTGGCTTTCATTCTCTGGAAATAGCATTAGTGGTTGTGTGAAAAAAAATATTTTATATTACCGAAGAAGAATTCAGAATTCAGGAGCCAGAATCCAGAATGGATTTGTAGCTCCTGGATGTCCAAGGGAGGTTTAGAGCAAGCGATTTTAATCGTGGAGAAGAAAAAATTCTTTCCGTGACTGTTACCCCTGACTTGACTGCTGGGGTATTCTGAATTCTGAATTCTGTCTTCTGACTCCTTCTCATCAGATTTAATTTGCTGAAATCTAAAAATATAATTATTTTTCTGTTAAGTATACAAATTTTGTGATGTATTAAATTTGCTTGCAATTTTAATGTGTAACAGCTGATAATTTCTCGATAAAAAACCTTGAGAGCAACATCTGCGCTCTTTGATACTTAGGAATAGAAAACAAGGATATGTACTCAAAGAGGCTTTCCACACAAGTATATGCTGGTTCAATCTTCACAGGAATCTGGCAGTGTAAAGTATGTCTGATAGTTTACACTAAGCAAAGATAACTTGTACACAGACGCAAGCAAAGAACACAGAAAAAAACTCTCTGCATTCTTTGCACCTCTAGGATTATTTTTATCTTGGGCGTCCCAATGTAGTGATATATAGAACAGCTTCATCGGCAGGTATACCCAAAACTTCATTTACTTGGTCATCAAAGAAACCACCGATACCACTGACGCCTACATTCAGATGGATTGCTGCTAAATTCAAGCGTTGTCCTAAATGGCCAGCATCCAGATGTAAGTAACGGTAAACGCGATCGCCATATTGTGCGATCGCAGCTTTCAAATCGGCTGTATGGAAAAGCACTGCTGCTGCATCCCGCCCTAATTCTTGCCTCAAACAGAGAAAATGTAACTCTCGACGAAAGTTTTTAAACCGAATTTGGCGTAATTCTTGGGCTTTGGGTGCGTAATAATAACAACCTGCCTCTAATCCCTTGACTCCGCAAACAGCAATAAATGTTTCTATTAAATTCAAATCAAAGTAATCTGGAGAAATATCTAAACTTTGGTCAATATAATTTTGCGGTTGGTAAGTGAAATCCAGTAAACCTTTTAATTCATCGAAAGTTAAATCATCACCATTATAAGCGCGGGTAGAGCGTCGCTTATACATAGTGGTTTCCAATTCTGATAGGTTTTGTCCCCAGTTTATCGGTGCAGTGTTGGTGGGAATTTTCAAACAGAAAGGAAAGTTATATTTATCCTCCAAAGATTTTTCTTGTTTGATAGTTGGTAAATTAAGATTGCCAGTTACACCTGATGGGATCTGGGTGTGTCGATGGAAATATGTCAGCAATTCGCCATCGGGAATTTTGGGATAACTGGTTTCGGTGGTGGAAGGTAAAGCAGTGCATCCCAATGGTAAATTTTGATTCACATCTAACAAGTCTGCCAGAGGTAAGACAGCGATCGCACCTTCTTGTTGCGGATCGATATAAAGCAGATCGTTTACCGATTCATCCACAAAACCGCCGATTAAGTGAGGGCGATAGTCAGTAATCGCACCAGCTAACTCGATATTACCCAACAGGTGTCCCGTATCTAGAAAAATCCGCCGATAAGCCCGATCTTCATAGCGCCACGCAGAACGATAGAATACCGCAGTCACAATAATTGCTAGTTGGGTATTTTCTAGGGAAGGATGCCAGAAACAAGCCGATTGAAGAGTTTGCCAAACATCACTTTCCCAATAATGCATCAGAGAATGAGTCCGACACTGGTAGTTATATAGACCAGGTGGCAATAACGCCGTACCACGGGAAACCACATACACCTCAGCCGGGTATAATCCGCCTGCACTGGGAGCAGCGCGTAAATACACCGCGCTACCCATAGAAGGCATTCTCGCCGTCAATCCATAGCTGCGAAACAGCAGCCGTGAAAGTCTTTGCCACCATTGAGCATCTGGGTTATTAGCAAATCCCTCTGTTTTTTCTTGGATATAGGGTTTGAGATCAAAAGTAGAGCCAATTTTGTACTCTTTGAAAGGCACTGGCTGTTTAGCCCAGTCTAACTGCTGACTTTTGGAGGCGAGAGTCTCAGGATCGTATTTAGTCCGTTCGTGGTAATGCTGGGCAATTGATTGGTGTAATTCTGGCATAGTACTTTTAATATCCTTGGGGCATCCTTTTTTTGATCTTGGCATTCATTAGCCTCATTGTTTCGTGTCAACTCGTACAATCCTCATAGTCACAAAGTGGTAATTGGTAACAACTGGAATGGGGAATGGAAAATGGGGAATTGGGGAGGTAGGCGCTAACACCAAGCGTATTAAACTATAAACCTTTATATTGAAGATTATGTGGCGCTTCGATTCATGGCAAACCGATGACCTTAATCTGTCACATTCAACACTAACTCTATGCTGATTAATCGCAAGAGGATCGCAGACTATGACCGAGACAGTACAGAAACTTAGGCTTGAACTATCTCAGCTATCTATGCAAGAGCGTGCAGAGCTTGCTTACTTTTTGATCCACTCTTTAGATCAAGATGTTGACAATAACGCAGAATTTGCTTGGGATGTTGAGTTAACGAGAAGGATGGAAGAAATTAGTAGTGGAACAGCTTATGGTGAACTTTCAGACAAGGTATTCGCTCAACTGCGAGAAAAGTACTCGTGAAGCAAATCATCATTCACAGCGAAGCTAGAGCAGAGCTAGATAATTCAGTCGCATACTACGAGGAGCAAAAGGCTGGCTTGGGGCTAGATTTCTTATCTGAAGTGGAGCAGGCTATTGGCAAAATTCAGCAAAACCCAAGCATAGGAGCGCCGTACAAAATTGCCGAGTTGCGTCGCTACGTCCTTCAGTGTTTTCCCTATCTCATTTTCTACACAGAATTCAAGGAGTTTATTTGGGTCGTTGCAATAGCTCATGGAAAGCGTAGACCAGATTATTGGAAGAAACGACAGGTTGAATGATGCTTTAGAGGGCAAAAAATAAACTTATTAATTTATCTTAACTTTTCACAACCGCCGAATTGCAATTTCCAAGCCTTCACATACACCGCTAAGAAAATCTAAATCCAAAGTAGCGATCGCATCACTAGGTTTGTGATAATGTGGATTTCGCAAGAATGCCGTATCTGTCACCATCATTGCCGGATAGCCCAAATCCCAAAAAGGTGCATGATCGCTAAGTCTAGTTTGGGGAACTATTAAACCTCGATTCGGCACGGGTAGCCATTGACTAGGTACGCCAGCTTTGCGAATATTACGACTCATGCCAATTAAGTCAGGCAATGTTCGCAAATTCCCAATTAAAGCAATAAAATCGCCTCTGTCTGGGTAGAAGCGTTCCAGAGGAGGGGGGTAACTTTGGGAACCAGGCACAGAATCGGTATAACCCAGCATTTCTAAGGAAATCATTAAGCGTAGCTGTTGCTTTTGTTCGTGCAACAAGGCTGCATAATCAGCACTACCCAGTAAGCCGTATTCTTCCATATCGAAAGCGACTAGCCTTAAGGGATATCTTGCAGCTTGGGCAGCAAACTTTCTCGCTAATTCCAGCAACACCGCCACACCGGTGGCATTATCATCAGCCGCAGGTGTTCCCGGAACGCCATCATAATGAGCGCCAATTAAAATCAGTGGCAAATCCTTTTTTTGTCGTCTCCCTTGGGAGGGTAAATTTAATATCAAGTTATTACAAGCTTTACCCCTGACATCAAAGGTGTGGATTTCCACACTCCCCCATTGGGAAAATTGCTGGCGGATGTATTCTTGGACAAAAAAATGTCCAGCCGTTGCCATGTAAGGATCGCGTTCTCGCGCAATCTCAGTCAAAGAAGTTTGTAATCGCTCTGTTAAATTCAAATTTTTAAAATAGTGGCAATATTAAGGTTTTCAGGTACTCAAAGAAGCAATGCAAGTATTTTACAGCTATTTTCAGGTAATTGAACTACACCACTCCCTACTCCCTACTCCCCACTCCCCGTCTCAGTTGTGGTCTAAATATCTGAAAAATGCTGTAAGGTGCATTTACAAACTTGCAGATACAGTGCATAGAAGTAACTGGATAACAAGAATTGAGGCTGCTTGGACACACCAATCATCGTCAATGCTATCCTAGTCTTGCAACTATCTCCTCTAGCTGCACTTCTTAGCTTATTGCCTTAATGATGACTATTATACCATTGAGGTGTTTTCATCCAATAGCAAAAAGCTAGAGGTAGTTCCGCCCAATCATAATAAATATATAAGATACTTTAGGAGAAGAGTAACGCATGGGCAAGGTAGTCGGCATCGACTTGGGTACAACCAACTCAGTAGTCGCCGTTATGGAGGGTGGCAAGCCGGTGGTGATTGCCAATGCAGAAGGAATGCGAACAACCCCCTCCGTAGTTGGCTTTAGCAAAGAAGGCGAAAGGGTGGTTGGGCAAATGGCACGGCGACAAACCGTCCTCAATCCCCAAAATACCTTTTTTGCAGTTAAACGCTTCATTGGGCGCAAGTATGCCGAACTTAGTCCAGATTCCAAGCGTGTACCCTACACCATCCGCAAGGACGAAGTAGGCAATATTAAAGTTGCCTGTCCCCGTCTCAATAAGGATTTCGCCCCAGAAGAAATTTCGGCAATGGTGCTGAAGAAATTGGCAGAGGATGCTAGTCGCTATTTGGGTGAACCGGTAACAGGGGCAGTGATTACAGTACCCGCTTATTTTAACGATTCTCAACGGCAGGCACCCCGTGATTCTGGCAGTATTGATGGTTTATAAGTGTAGCGGAATCTCAATGAACC
>NZ_JAIVFR010000201.1 GCF_020829685.1 Nostoc sp. CHAB 5715
GGACTACGATTTGATTTATGAAAAAATTCCGTACAACTCGAAAACCCTACAGCCCTATTCCCTACTCCCTACTCCCCACTCCCGGACTACGCAAATAATTTCAAAAATCAAATATGATTCCTATATACAAAAGGGCATCTACAAGAGATGCCCGTCATGCAGGAAAACCCCAAAGGGTTGTCCCTACACCTTCCCAACAATCAGCAACAGTAACTAATTAGATATTAGTCACACTCACAGACGTGAATATAGTAATCTTACTAACTTAAAACTATAAATGTCCCCAGTGCATACACTGAAAATGAACTGATGGATATTTGAAGTTGCTGTTTGTCATTTTCTGACTAATTTGGATGAGATGCAAGCTTGTCAAGTTCGTTATAACGATGTATTACTCCACAAATAGCAGCCAAAATTAACCATGAAAACGCATTCAAACGAAAATCGAATATGGTTACATCTACTGTATTCAATAGAACCCACTCCCCAAAAGCCAGAAGATAACTGAAAAATATCAATCTGTCTTCTTTATTTATATATTTTGACTTTCGTAGTAATTGGACACCTGTAATCAAAATCCAAGCGAGTAAGCCAAAAAATAACAGAGTACTGGGAAAACCAGTTTCAGCAGATAACATCAAAAACAAGTTATGGGGATGACCCAAGCGAGTATGCATCTGCGCTTTGTAGAATGTACTAAAACTGCGTAACCCCCAGCCAGTCCAAGGATGTTCTTGAGCTAAAGACCAGGCAAACTGCCACTGAGTTTTTCGCATTAAAGCGATTGGTCTATCTGGATACATGTCATCATTTAACCTTGCCCAAAAGAAGGCAGGAACGTACTGACGAAAAATTTGAGCGACTGGCGAGGGAGCAAAAGCTGCCAAAAGCACACTAGAGACGATCGCAGCGACGCCACCCACAAGAATGCGCCAACCTTGGTAGAGTGCATAAGCTAAACAGGCAAAAATAGCGATCGCCCACCCATTACGCGAGTTGGTAAAAATCAAGGCGATAAAATTTGTAATCATCGCCACGGTTAGGAAGAGGAGGGGGAGTGGGGAGTGGCTAGAGACGCGATTAATCGCGTCTGTACTGGGGAGATGGGGGAGATGAGGGAGATGGGGGGGAAATGACTGTTTAACGGCAGTTGCTCTACTTGGGGAGACCCCAAGACCGCACTGCCTCCTCTTGAATCTTAGTTGCTGATAGTTTTCTAACCACAACCCTAAACCAATGGTGAAAACTATCACTAGATAAGCTGCGAAGGTGTTAGCGTGCAAGAAGACTGAGGCTATGCGACCTGGCGGATTTCCTCCTGGTACGATTATCCAATTCAACACAACCCATAAAATCTCTAAATTCAAACTCCAGCCTAAAAATAACTGCCCCAAGCCGATAATTACCAGGGGCATGGAACCGATCACCAAAACCCAAGCCATTTGCCGCAATTGGGTAAATGTTTGAATCAGGGCGCTATGGGCAACGAAAAGTAAAAAGAAGGGTAATAAATTAAATAAGCCGAGGAAAGCTGCTGTCTTGTCATCGGCAAACCCAGCACTCACGATCAGCAACACACTCAAAAGGGCAAATCCCCAGTTGAGGGGGCGGCGACTAATTTTGCGGGATTGTTTCAACCAAGTTATTAATGATACAAAACCGATAGTCACAGCCCCCACTAAAGGACTCAATGGGAAGATTAACAGTGCCCATAGAGAGTAGTTCCAAGCAGATTGCCAACGAGACTTGAAATAGTCAAAAACCTTGTTCAAGCTGGCTCCCAACATTCCTGACGAGTGAGGCGAATTTGAGCTAAGGTGAAAATAGTCGGGATGATCCGACCGTAGTTAGTGGCGATCGCTCTCCACCCTAAATCTGCAAAAAACCAAGTCCACATTATCGGCCCAATCACAGCAAACATAGTGCGGGCTGCCCCATAACGAGCTGCACTCATAGTCATACCCCGTCGAGCCATTTGCATACTTACATAGCTTTTAAATTGCGTTGCAGCTGCTTCTGAGCCTGTAATCGCCGCTTGTTTGGCTACTTCATAAGTAGCAAAGTGCATGGCAAATTGACGGGCAATTTGCTTAAGTACAAATGGCTGGAGCATGGAAGTAACAGCGATCGCACTACCCCCTTTAAAAAGTAACCCCAAGGGGTCACGTTGCAATAAAAGTGGTAGCGGTTCTTTTAGTTCTGATTTTACAAGCTGACGCTGCACCTGTACAGTCAATTTTTGCTTTTCCTGTTCAGGCAATTTTTTCCACACCTGTCCTAGCAGATGCAAAAATACTTCTGCTTCTAAATCAATGGTTGCCAGCTGATTAGAATAGGGAATTTTTAGATACTTACATACGTGAACTAACGCTTCTCGGTAAGTTACCTGGCCTGTGCGTCCCCGCAATACTGTCATCCCGTCTGCCGCCAAAAAGCGAAAGCGACCCTCTAGTGCATCTAGCCAAGCTTTTCGGTCTTGGCTTTGCACTTCGATGGGTTCGGGTGTGTGTACATAGTCTAGAGGATTGAACTTACGACTAAAAAGAATTGCCGTTAAATCTTGCAATTCTTCTTCGGTCGCTAACTCTAGCGCCGCCCTCATTTCATCCAATTTCCCTTCCTCCCTTCTATGCAGCGTTGTGTACCTTATTCTACTATTAGCTACACGTACTATTGCCTTTCTCTTGATATAAACCAAAATTTACTTATTTATACTTGAATATTTTGCTCTTACTTTATGGAAAAATTTTACGGCTTTTACTACTGACTATTTATAATTTATATTCATTTTACCGCACAGCTATAGTATGCGTGTTCATAATAAAAGTAAAATATCCACTGGAGTTTAGATTAGATGGGTAATTTTAAACTCGAATAATGAAAAAACTCCAGAAATATTTGTGACAAATCTGGAGCCAGGAAAGATACGCATTTACCTATACCAAATTTTCACCGTAAGATAATCATACGTCATCAGGGTATATACTCAAATGTAAATAAAAGTCTATGAGGACAAACCACTGTGCTTCTCGTTTACCAACTTCTCTGTTGAAAGTAACGCAAAACAGCCCCAGATACACTGAGGCTGTTTTGCGAGAGTTGTTTGGCAGGAGGGGTACATCAATAACTGATGCCCCATGTTTAGATATAGATAATTCAGTATGCATTCCTATTCAGCCGTGGTTTGGCATATCTGGATGATTTGGAAAATTGCGTAGGCGCAGCCCGCACTTCGACAAAGCTCAGTGACCATCGTAGACATCGCTTTTTCCAAAAAGAAACTCCAGATGCCTTAAGCGCATCTGGAGTAGTAACAGGTTTCTAACATCAATCAATTTTTACCTATGCGATCGCCCGATGTCGTTAGGGTATATACTCAAATGTATTTATGTCTGTTCATCCGCAAATCGACGAGCAAATTACCTTCTTTTATACCCATAATCTCAATGCATCTAGAGAATTCTACGAACAAAAACTAGGTTTGGAGTTATGGCTTGATCAAGGAACCTGTCGGATTTATACTGTCAGTGATTCTGGATACTTAGGTTTGTGTCAAACAAGCGAAATATCAACTCCTCCAGCCGACAAGCAATCAAGTGTCATTTTTACCTTGGTAACACAGCAGGTAGATGAGTGGTTTGAATATCTCAAAGAACGTGGCGTTGAATTTGAAAAACCACCTACACTAAACGAAAAGTACAACATTTACCACTGTTTTTTACGCGATCCCAGTGGTTATTTAATTGAAATTCAACGTTTTGAGGCTACCAACAAAAAAGACATATAGATTTCCTAAGCAACTGAGGTACACCAAAATCTTGTTTACCAAGGTTAGTAGCTTTGAAAACGTACCTCACCAGGTCGGGAACCGCTATAACTAGGACTTACGCACTTTCTCTTAGGGTGACTACATGACAGCCGAAAAACTCACATGGCTACGCCTAAAATTACAACTTAAAGGTTCAGTTATCAAAGCAATTTATAAACATATTTTATGGTGTGGAGCTTTCGGATTTTTGATTTCTCTACTTTACCATTTTGATTTGCCTGTATCCCAACCTATTTTAGGAAGTGTTATTCCTAGTATTGTTTTAGGTTTGTTACTTGTATTTCGTACCAATACTGCTTATGAGCGATTTTGGGAAGGGAGAAAATGCTGGGGTTCTCTAGTAAATAACATCCGAAATTTGGCCCGGCAAATTTGGGTATCAATTGATGAAATTTCTCCAGAAGATAAAGAAAATAAAATTACAGCATTAAATTTATTGGTAGCTTTTGCTGTAACAACTAAATTACATTTGCGGGGAGAAGCAGTCAATAGCGAGTTAGAAGATTTAATGCCATCTAGTAAGTATATAAAACTGAAAATTATGAATAATCCCCCCATAGAGGTTGCTTTTTGGATAGGAGATTATTTACAGCAGCAGTATCATCGCAATTGCCTTAATAGCTACCAGTTAACATCTATGCAAGAATTATTGAATAATCTTGTGGATAATTTAGGAGCTTGCGAACGTATTTTAAAAACACCTATGCCATTAGCTTATTCCATTCATCTGAAGCAATTATTGTTACTATATTGTTTTTTGTTCCCATTTCAAATAGTGGAGACTCTGGGTTGGTGGACAGGTTTAATTGCTGCTTTCGTTGGTTTTACAGTATTTGGCATTGAAGCCATCGGCTTGGAGATAGAAAACCCCTTTGGTTACGACCCTAACGACTTACCTCTAGATGCGATTTGCGAGACAATGAAACGCAATATTGACGATTTAATTACTCTGACTCCAAATGCGCGATCGCATTCAGGTAATTTGACCTATGAGAAAAGTTGAGATCGGGAATAACTTACAAGGCTTTGTTATAGCTGTCAAGTCCCATCTGGCCGCGTCCATCTTCTTTCGCAGTAATATATAAACGCGAAACTATCTCTTCATTGGTGGATGTGCAATGATGCCTGTACGTCAAACTTTATCAAAGCCTGATATTCAACTTTCTTACTTAGAGTGGAACCAAGGGCAAGAACCTTTATTACTGTTACACGGCTTAGGCGACCATGCTCTGGTGTGGTCTAGTTTAGGAGATTATCTAGCGGCAGACTACCACATAGTTGCACCAGATATGCGCGGACATGGGCAAAGTAGTAAGCCTGAGAGAGATTATAGCTTTGAAAGTGCGATCGCGGACCTCGAAGCACTAATAGATCATCTCGGATGGACATCTGCCCATATTGTCAGCCACTCGTGGACAGGCAAATTAGCCGCCATCTGGGCAAGGCAAAACCCAAAGCGTTTGCAGAGTATAATTCTAGTCGATCCAATTTTTATCTGGAAAATACCCAGCCTTTTCAGGGTAACTTTTCCGATGTTGTATCGCTTCTTGCCTTTTCTCAAAAGCATGGGCCCCTTTGCCAGTTATGAAGAAGCCGAACAACAAGCACAGCAGTTAAAGCAATATCAAGGATGGAGTTCCTTACAACAGCAAGTTTTCCAAGCAGGAATAGAACAAAAACTCGATGGTAGTTGGGGCAGCAAATTTACCATAGCCGCCCGCGACGGGATTTTTGAAGAAGTAATGCAAGTGCCTGGTTTTACAATTCCTCTTGACACCCCTGCCATCTTCGTCCAGCCAGAACAAGGATTGAACCGCCAAGATTGGCAAATTCAACCATACAAAACCTATCTTAAAAACTTACGTATCTGCCAAGTTCCCGGTAATCATTGGCCGTTTTTGACACAACCAGAGGCATTTAACCAAACTGTAGCAGCTTTTTTGGCAGAACACAGATAGAAAATCTCATAATTATTAGACGGGATTATCATACAGCAACAGAAGAATTAATAAGAGTGATGTTTAGCGAGATTGGGCATGGGGCATGGGGCATTGGGCATTGGGCATTGGTTATTCCTTCATCTCCCCCATCTCCCTCATCTCCCCCATCTCCCCCATCTCCCTATCTCCCCACTCCCCATTCCCCACTCCCCACTCATGAGCCTTTGTATCAATCCCGTTTGTCCTAAACCAAATCACCCGAATAATCATCAAAACCGCTTTTGTCAAAGTTGTGGTTCCCATTTGGAATTGCTAGGGCGTTATCGGGTGACGAGCCTGTTGAGTGACAAAACAGGGTTTAGTAAAGTTTATGAAGCTTATGAACAAGATACCCCTAAAATCCTTAAGATACTCAAAGAGGATTTATCAGGCGACGCCAAAGCAGTAGAACTATTTCAGCAAGAAGTAACCGTATTAGGACAACTCAAGCATCCCGGCATTCCCAAAGAGGATAGTTACTTCCAATATCAAACCCGAAATGGTTTAGTGTTGCATTGCATTGCAATGGAAAAAATCGGTGGATACAACTTAGAGCAGTGGCTAAAGCAGCAGCAGAATTACCCTATTTCGCAGGAACAAGCTATAGCCTGGTTAAAACAATTGGTAAAAATTTTGGATTTAGTGCATAGTAAACAGTACCTGCATCGAGATATTAAGCCATCTAATATCATGATTCGATCCCCCCTTGGGAAGGGCTGGGGGGATTTGGTACTAATTGATTTTGGCACTGCCACTGAAATTGATGGAACCTACCCAGACAAACTCAACAACGGCGACGGGATGACAGCACTGATGTCATCTGGCTACAGCGCTCCAGAACAAATGAATGCTCAAGCAGTACCGCAATCAGATTTCTTTGCCTTGGGGCGCACATTTGTATTTTTACTCACGGGATACCATCCTTTAGATATGTATGATGTGCAGCAAAATTTATTGCACTGGCAAAATCATGCTATCCATATCTCACCCTTACTATTGAATTTAATTGATTGGCTCACAGCACCGGATATAGAAAAGCGTCCTGCCAATACTCAGGATATTTTACAGCGCTTAAAAGAAATTGAAACCCAACTAAAACAAACTACTCCTGAAAAGATTAATTTAGTAGGGGATTATAATATTGAGCAATTGCCACCACCAATTACTAAAACTTCATTTGCTCCGCAGAAACAACCAGAAGAAGTTCCATTACTGAAATTTTTTGCAACGCTGCTAGTTATATTAGGATTACTTAGTATAGTGGTCTTAGCAACGCGGACATCAAAATTTTCTGTCATGCAAAATTACGGACAATACCCAGAAAAAAAAGGTAATATTGATTATTTTACTTATCAAGAAGGGAGGGATAGTCAGGGGAGGGTAGCTAAATTTAATGTGGCTGTTTTATCACTAAAATATAAATGGCTTTTAGGTAGCAATTTTCAAATTAAATATAATGATGAAATTATTAGTGTTGACCTTTTAAAGTTGAACTTGGAACAAGAAGGTATACAAAATATCATGCAAGACCCTAGTGAGATTATTTCTGTAGGCACAGTTTCTTGTAAAGGTAATATAGAAGTTCAACAGCGAATGGCTCTAGAACGTTCCAAACAAATACAATTTTTAGTAAAAAATTTATTTATTAATACACCAAACATCAAAAATTATCGTATATTAAATTTGGGACAATTTCAACGGAGTGATTGTCAGGCAAATCAGGATTTAACTAAATATCAGAGAAGTATTATAATTATTGGTGTTAAAAAACAATCACCAGGTGTAATTCTCGATGAAGCATTACGGGATAGGTTAGAAAAGAAGCCTTTTGCTGATTTTAAGTTAGAAGATTATTCTTTGGGGACGCCAGAAAAGTTTAAAACGATACCGAGTAATTTATAAAATCTCTAGCAAAATACATCAGTGCATAGGCGTAACCCATCGTAGATATCGCCACTTTAGCCATAAACTACAACTATGCTCATCTACATCTCCTATGGCTAGCAGCAGATATTAGCACCAAGCGATTAATCAGCCTCGCACCTGAAAATTGGGTAAAATGGGTAACACAAATTCCCGATATTGTATTCGGAGAAATTATCAACTCCGAATTCCAGTGGATTAGCCGTGAGAGTGATGTCTTAGTCCGCGCTACTAGTCGCCAATATGGCGAATTTATTGTACTCAACGAGTTACAATTACGCTACAAAGCTGAAATGCCCAAACGGATGCGGGCTTATGCAGCACTAGCTGAAGAAAAGTACAATTTGCCCACCTATCCGATACTAGTTAACATCCTCAAAGAAAGTGATGTTGAAATTCCCACCAGCTATGAATCACAATTTGCAGGTTTACAGGCGCGTCAAGACTACCGTGTTATCAACCTTTGGGAAGTCGATGTGGAAATCGCTTTTACTCAACCTGTTCCTTCCCTGCTTCCCTTTGTCCCAATTCTCAAAGGAGGTGCAGAAGAATCCACTGTGCAACGGGCATTGCAAATTCTCCGCGCCGATGAGCAATTGAGCCAGTTAGAAATTGTTATGGCTTTTTTTGCTACCTTTGTATTAGACAGCGCTTTAGTTCAGCAAATCATGAGGTGGGATATGGCAGTGTTACGCGAATCTCCCTGGTATCAGCAAATTTTGAGAGAGGGCGAACAACGTGGGGAAGAACGAGGACGGCAAGAAGGACGGCAAGAAGAGATAGTGTCAGGTATTGAACTCGCTTTGGAGATAAAATTTGGTGCTGAGGGATTGCAATTGATGCCAGAAATCTCTCAAATTTCAGATTTAGATAGATTAAAAGCAATTCAGCAGGGAATTAAGAATTTGAATACTCTAAATGAATTTCGGCAAATAATTTGAAGAAATGAAACTGTTTTGAGTTTGGCAAAGAATGAGGTAGTATATGTCAGTATTTGAGAAATCTTTCTTTTATCAAGAAAGTTTCAAAAAAGGTTATGAAAAAGGTTACGCAAAAGGTTGGCGAGAAGGTTTTTTGCCTGAACTTGAATGTGCTTTAGAGAGAAAATTTGGCTGCGAAGGATTAAAACTGATGTCAGAAATCTCTCAAATTTCCGATTTAGAACAATTAAAGGCAATTTACCGAGGCGTATTAAAGATCAATACTTTACGTGAAGTGGATGAACTCATCCGCAGCCTTCAAATTTCCTCAACTTAGCCAAACTCTGGGGTGATAAACTTCTCTCTTCCTTGGCGCTCTTGGCGTCTTGGCGGTTCGTTCATTTCCAAAACTTAGATAGGATTGCTATATAAATCTCAATTTTGATACCAATT
>NZ_JAIVFR010000202.1 GCF_020829685.1 Nostoc sp. CHAB 5715
ACCAGAACGTAAGGAAGCTCACCCTGCTCTAATAATTTAATCAGATAAGGACGTGATACGTTCAACAAATCAGCTGCTTGTTGTGTTGTTAGTTCTGAATTATATGTAACTATAGATACATTTTTACCTGATGCCATTGCCTGCACTACTTGACGTAATACAAGATATACACAATCAGGAATAGTTATTTCTTCGCGGTTTGCTGCTACTAATTTCAGTTGACTATTTTCTTGATTGAGTATGCGTTCAAGTTGTTGAATGGCTTCAGCTTCGGCTTCTGTAATCAGACTGAAATCATTAGGCAAATTTTGGTTAGATAGGAAGGTACTCATAAAGAGGTTTAGCTTGGTATTTTATTTTGATTGTATTACACAAATGCAATAAACGAAATCAACTAGACAGTATTACATTTTTTTAATAACGGATTGACTTCTGGCCGTTTCCATTCATCTATCTCAATGTAAAGTATATTTTATGCATAGTAGTGTGGCAGTGATTCTTGTTGGTTATATAAATAAACGGAATCACTGCCACAACGCAAAACCGCGCCTCTGTGTGTCGTGTAGGGCGCGGCTTGGGTGTGCATGAAAAAAGCCCTCGCCAGGGCAAGGGCATTGACAGTATGGAAAGTCAAAAACTTTAGTTTCAGTCATTACAGATAGTCTTAAAAAAACCCTAACAAATTTGACACAAAAAATACTATCTTGTAAATCTATAAGATGTAAATAAATTTACTTAATCAATATATTTTTAAGTACTGTATTTTCTAAGGTTGTCGGGAAATGACCCTATGACGACATCAACATACAATTAGAAATACCTAACGAAATATAGATTCTTTTCTATGCTTCCTGCCATCCCTCAATAATCGCTATCAAAATGTTAACGAGCGGATTGTCAACTGCTTCTTTAAATGCTTCCTTACCACCTGATTTAAGCGCACCAATAACCCGTGCTTTGAGAGTTGGATTATTTTTTATTTCATCAGCAGCCTTAGCTGCTACTATAATTCTTTCTGTTTCAGTTGAAGTAGGGTTAGTTTCTTCCAGTTGCTTAAGTAACTGCTGAATTTGCGATGCTGCTTCTACTAAATTGGTTTGAGCAGCATAGTTATGTTGAGTTTCTACCATGTTACCGTAGTTAGTTTCAGCAAATCCGCCTAGGAAATTAGAAGAGCGCATATCGTACTTAGAAGCGAGTCAAAGTAGCTTTTCTAAAATCCGTGCTTTTGAGTGTGGCTCCTGTGAAATTAGCATCGCTTAAGTTAACATTGCGAAAGCTTGTACCGCCAGTAGCTGCAAAAGCAACAGCAATGTTCCGAATTAGGGCGTGCTTTTCGTCTCCTTTAAACGCTTGACAACTGCTATAAACACTCAATAACACTGGGACTCCGGTGACGGCTCCGGCTCCGGCGAAGACGATGATGAAGACTCCGACTCTAGCGCTAGCTTCGGGGACGGCAACATCTCCGGGGTTGGGTTCGGCGAAAGCTCCGAAGTAGGCGAAGCTGAAGACTCCAGCGACGGCGAAGGCAACGGCGACGACGACGGCGAAGGCAAAGGCTTTAGCTCCGGCAACGACTCTGGCTTCAGTGAAGGCAATGGCTGCGGCGAAGGTTCCAGTAGAAGCAATGGCTACGGCAAAGGCGACAATCAAAGCTGCTGTTGTGATAAAGGCTCCGTTGATGGAGATGGTGAAAGCTCCAACGAAGGCAGGAACCGCGATTCCAATGACGGCGACAGTTCCTAAACCCACTTGTATTCCTTTACGAATTGTAATGAAAATGAAAATAGCAAATATAATTATAATAAAAAACTCCGCAGTTAAAAAACTTATATACTCCGGAGTGTTATCTTTACTTAGGTAAAGTGGTATTGAAAGCAGCACATAGCCAATAAAACTGAAGAAAAGTCCTGATAATCCTGAAAGCAATAACGAAACAACGACTAGAAAAATAGCCCACCGATGTTGCAATCCAGCTTTAGCATGGCTGAAGTTTGCCAAAGTTAAGTTAGCATCAGTAAAATCAGTGCTTCGGATATCTGCACCAATAAAGTTTGCCCCCTTAAGGTTTTGTCCTTTAAAGGAGCGTCCTCGGAGATTTTTACCGGAGAAATCTAATGGCATAGCTGGGATAGGAAGATGGTTGTACTCAAGCTCTAATACGCACTCTGTATCGAGTTTTCCGAATTATAAGTCAATGTTGATTGTTCATATTTACTAGTGATTGTGAAATAATACTATGATGACATCTACTGACTGCTGATTAGTTTGGCTAATGTCTCCGGGTCAAAACATTGTAGGTATCGAATGAGGTCTAAGAACCTGACTTTTCCCGTTAAGTCGTAAAACAACGAAATAGCAAGGGTTCCAGGCTAGAGGTTATTCTCAATAATTTGAGATTAATGACAATGAATCACGAGAGAATAGGACTTTGGGCTAGGGGTATAGTAAGCGATCGCTCAATCAAGAAGATAACGGGAAAAGTCAGATCTAAAATCTAGTTTCATACTCAACTTGGAATTGATTTTCATCCCCTAAATTAGTTGAGCCTCGCATCAAAATTTCATCATTGAGTCGATAAAGCACGTTATAACGGAAAGACTCATCGCTAGAAAGAGGGCGTGATAAAGAAGCAGAGAAATTTCTATTGATGTCAAACACACCCTCTGCTGATAAATTCAGAACTGAAGCTGTCGTTGTTTCATTATTAGTGGTAGGGGTGGGAAATATCCGAAATTCGCTGAAACCAACAGCCTGCCCGATCGCAGTAATAGTTCCTTGCAAACCACCTAAAATGGTAGAGCTAGCGAAATTAGTCAGCCCTTGTCCTGCATCTGCTTGACCGAAGGAATTCAGAATCGAGCCACCCAGTAAAGCAACTATTTCTCCCCGGCTACGGCTAGGTTCACTCGTCAGTTCCAGATTGTTGCCCAATTCACTAGCTGGGCCGTTGGCCCTGGCTTGAACGGTAACGGTACGTAAAGTCCCGAAGTTGCTAGCAGAAACATCGCTGACTTCAGCAGACAATGGTGATTCCAAAATTTGACTGTTCCTTGCTGATGTTTCCGGTACAATTGCGGTAAGTCGGACATCCAAAGTAGGGTCAAGTCCTTGACTTGGAATAAACCGCGCTGTTTGTTCGTAGCCTCGCGCCAAGGTAAACTCAGTCGAAAATAAACTGAGTCGTCCTCCTGTCAAACGAATCACTCCTTCAGGAAGCGGCTTGGCTAATGTACCATTAATCGTCAAGTCACCTTTGGCGTCAAAGCTCAATAGCGGCTGACTTAATGCGGCTCCTCCTGGTATAAAGTCGAGTAGTGATTGAGTGGTAACACGAACATTGTCGTCTAAACTTAACCTTAAATCTGCAAACTGTATTGGTAAATTGGCTGGAGTTACTGCACTAGCGTTAGTATCTGCTGTAGTCACTGGGCTAGCATTACTCTCTGCTGTAGGTGTGAGATTAACTTTAACCTCTTCTCTATTTATGACGTTAGTGTTAGCTTGAGTTGTAGCTGCTGATTTTGTCTTAGCAGTAGTATTTCCAATGATTACCTGACCATCACTGAGCTGAATCTCTCCACCAATTACAGGTTTTAGTGCTGTTCCGCGAATTACAACATCGCCGCCTACACCGCCTTGATACAGTCCTGCAATCTTAAAATTGAGTTTGTCTGCTATTGATACTGTTAGGGGATTCGCTGGGGCTTGCTGAGGATCAAAAATTGGCAGGATGCCTGATGCACTTATTTGCCCTTTATTGTAAGTGCCTTGGATACCTTGGACATTCACTGTATTGCCATTAAATTGCGCTGTCCCTGTGACATTTGTTAGGGGTTCAGATAAGGCTTGAGCGCGAAAAGTTGCATTATTAAGTGTGGCATTTCCGTTGATAATTGGTTCGTTTAAAGTACCCCGAACGTTTAAATCTACTTGTCCTTGACCGTCTACCCAAGCGACTTGATTGTTGGTAAACAGGTTTAACAGTGCCAACCCTTCATTGTTCACGCTGGCGTTGATGCTGATTTGATTGCTATCTGGTTGCACTTTGGCAAAAGGCAAAGCAGCAGGTACGCTACCTGTAACTGTAACTGGTTGTGTTCCAGTTACTAACAAAGTACTGTCAAAATTCAAGCGAGCATTGTTGTAGTCAAAGTTCACCTGTCCTGTTTGCACAGGTTGCTTGTTGAGAGTCGCATTCGCCAACGCCACTTGCCCTTGAACTCTGGGATCTTGTAAATTACCTCCCAAGGTGGCATCAGCATTTACATTACCAGTGATATCTATCGGGTATTTTTCTATAAAAGGTTGTAAAAGCGATAGAGGTAAACTTGCTACATTCAACTTTCCAGATAGTTGCTCAGTTCCTAACTGTCCGGTAAAAGCCACCAGTCCTTGATTTATCCCGACACTCAACGGCGAAAGTGTGACGACACCATCAGCAAAATTGCCTTGAGCAACGACTTGATTAATGGAGTATTCACCCCATTGCCAATTAGCACCTTGGAAATTAAAGCCAACATTTAACCCAGATTTTAACGAGCCATTAGCTGTAATTCCTCCGCTCAAAACACCTGTTAATTCTGCAAGGGTGGGTAAAGATGCGTCTTTTTTGGTTTGTTGTTGCTGTTGTTTTGTTATTGATGTTGTAATTTTTGAGAAATATGCTAACTGTGTTTTCAAATCTGCATTGGGCAAACTGACAGGCTTGGTATTAAGTACTTCTGCTCCAGCCAACTTCGGAGGCTGCAACCCGGTATTAAGGTCTTTAAAATCAAAGATATTAAACGCTTGTAATAGTCTCTCAACTCTGGCTTGGTCTAAATTAGCTTGGAATTGAAATTGCGGGTCATTCCCTGTTTTTACATTTCCACTCAGGGCGATGTTGCTATCTGCAATCCGCAATTGACCATTAGTCAAGCTAGCAGTACCATCAGCATAATTGATGTTGCCGCGAAATTCATCTGCTGCAACTCTGGCAACACGAGGCCCTACGATCGCAACGTCTCCCGCAATGGCATAATTATTCAGATTAACAACTAAATTCCCCGATAGTTGCCCCGCCAGAGGTTTCAATTGATTGTTCGGTAAAAAGCCCCCAACCAAAGCTATGGGAAACTGTTGGGCGTTGATGAGCAAGTTATCTCCCTCAGTTCTACCTGTGCTAACTGCGCCACCGCGTCGAACTAAAAATGAAGTTGGACGATAATCTGCACCCAGGTTAAGTGCAATCCTATCTTGCTTCCCGGCTAATCGCAGACTTGCCCCTTGTCCGCCTTGAAAATTCACGTTTCCAGTTAAAAGTGGGTCAAATGCCAAGTTACTCACATTGAAATTCCGCAGTCGGATATTGCCATTAGCTTGAGGTACATCTGGAGTACCTGTAACTTGCCCATTAAAATCAAGTAGCCCCGCTAATGCTACGTCTCCAGGAACTTGAAAGCCTGTATTTTTTAAGTTGAAATTCTGCGCCAGTACGTTTAAATTAAATCCGGCAATTTGGGGTGCGCCATTTGGTGGAGACTGAATAGCGATCGCACCATTAGCACTCAATCCTGGGGTACTTGCGTTTTCAACTATAATCTGCTGTCCGTTCCACTGAAATTGAGCCGTAAGCGGTTTTGCCAGCAGTGCTACCCCTTGGGAAAGGCGGATTTGTCCACCAGCGCGAATATCTGCAAGCTGAAAAGATTCTGCTGTGCCTGCTAATTGGATATTACTATTGAGCCGTCCTCGCAATTGTGGCGAGAAACGGTTGAGTTGAATTTGGGAAACGTTGGCAAGCAGTTGCCAGCGACCAGCATCAAGGTTAATATTGCTGACATTAACCGTACCTCCTGCTAGATTCAGCCTTGCTTGCCCTGTAGCTTGAATGGTTGAGGGTTGGAAAGAAGCAGTGCTTCCTGACAAATTCAACGCCGCATTGCTTAAAACTCCCTGGAACTGGGGTGGTATCTGTCCAAAACGGTTCAATTGCAGCTGTTGGGCATTCACAGAAGCCTGCCAGCGTTGTTGTGCAAGTTGACCACTAGCTCTGATTGTACCACCTGCCACGTTCAAAACCGCATCTGGAAAGACGATATTCTGTCCTTGTTTGGCAACAACAACTCGTCCGGTAGTGGGATAGGTAGCGGTAGGCGCTTGCACCCGCGCTACTGTTTGTAGATTGTTCAGAGTGCCGGAAATTCTGGCATTTGCCGATACATTCCCAATGGTGATGGCGGGTGAAGTGTTATAGGCTCGTGCGATCGCATCCCCTGGTAAATTTTGTGCTTGCACGTTAAATGATACCCTGCCTTGGGGCGCAAGCTGAAGTTGACCACTGGCTGTTACTTGCCCTCCCACCTCTGGATTTGCTTGAACGCTAGCAACATTTACGTTTAAGGGTTTACCTAGAGAACCAGAAACTTTTGCGTTCGCAGATATACCACCAACATTAATCGGAGTTGAAATACCGTAACCTTGAGCGATCGCATTTCCTGGTAAATTTAGAGCTTGAATACCTAAAGCTACTTGACCTTGGGGAGCCAGTTGAACTTGACCACTGGCTGTAATTTTTCCCCCTGTTGGTGGCGTTACTTGAACACTGGAAACATCAAGTTTTAATGGTTGTTTGCCAAGTGAACCAGTAACTTCTGCTTTTGCTGAAATATTGCCAACTGCGATCGGTAGAGCAACGCCGTAGCTACGCGCTAATATATCCCCGGATACACCATCAACTTGAGCATTAAATATTACGTTATCTTTGGCTCCGATATTAGCTTGACCGCCTCCTGTAATTTGACCACCGGCTGCGGGGACTAATTTCAGATTCGAGACAGCAATTTGAGATGCACTTTGAGATACATTCAAGCGGAAGTCAGTATTGACGGCTGTGAAGAGAACGCGGTCAACTTGAATAGGTTTTGTATTGCTTACCGTCCCGCTAACGACTGGTTGCTGTAGTTTGCCGCCTACCTTAATATTTGCTTGAACTTCGCCACTAGCTGGAACTGAAGAATTTACATTCAGCGTGTCTAAAATATTTTTCGCACTAACAGGTTTTATCTGAGCCGAGACATTAAAACCTGTTTGGGTATTAATTGTTCCATTAGCCAAAATGGGAACTTTGCCAAAGTTCGTATTCAGATTGTCTAAAGAAACTGTCTGACCTTGAAATAGAAATCTGCCATTAAAATTAGAAACTTGCTGAGGAATCTTTGGAATTTTAGCAGCGATTTGATTAGCTGTAGCTGTTCCTGTAACGGCTATTTCTGACAATTTGGGTGGAATCTGAACCCCTAAGTCAGCATCTAAACGCCCTGCTTGCAAGGCAATTGGCAACTCAATTAATCGACTGATATCAGATGCTTGTAAATTTTGTGCTTGCAGCTTGAGGTTAGTTTGTTGAGCTTTTAGTTGTGTTTCGCCAACGATTTTAACAGCGCCTCCCCTAGTGAGTTGACCATTGATGTCATAACCAATCCTTTGATTTTGATCTGAAAATCGAGCAACACCACCAAATTGATCTAATATTACTAAGCCTTTCGGTCTAGTTGGTGCAAAGGCTGGCAATAACTCTACATTCCCATCTTGTATTTGAAGTGTCTCTAACTCAGTTTGAATAGCACCTTTTCCTTCCGCAGCCTTGACTTGGGCTGTAACCCAGCGACCATCTTGATCCTGCTGAATGTAAACATTGGGTTGAACTAATGTGACATTTAATGCTAGTTTTCGGGTAAGGAGAAGCTGCAAGGGCGAGAACTGCACATCTAAAGCTTTTGCTACTACCTGATCTGGATCAGTGGAAGTTGCTGGTATTGATAGAGAGCTAAATCTTAGACTAGAGAGTGAAAAACGTTCAACTTTCCCTACTTTTACTGGACGCCCAAGCAATTGTTCGAGATTTTGCTGCACTAATGGCGCTAAATCTTTATATATATAGCTTCTAGCCCACCAAGCACCGACTGTAATTCCAACCAGCAAAACGACACCGACAGCCAAACTGGTACGTCCTAAGAGGAGGAGCCATAAACGACGATTAGGTGGTTTCTGGTTATTTTCTGAATTTGGAGAGTGCGTCATTATCGTTACAATACTTTTATCTGGAATAAGCCGAGAGACAGGCTAGTAGCAGTTGTATCAGCCAGTTGCATCTGGCTTTTTAATATATTTTGAGTAACAATTTTCCCAAAATTAGTTGTTCTCGCCTTTCAATTTGGAGATTTAATCTAGAGCATAGTACTTAATTAGCACTTCCTCAATCTGAGCAGTAATTACGTTAATTCTCTGCTTCACCTTTTGAAAGTCTATAGTCATCCAAATAGCTGTTTGACAAATTTTGTCTCCTTTTTCTTAGCCAAAGTATATAATTATATGTGTTTTCCCACAATATTTATATTGCCATCAACTATCTTTTTGTATAAATAATTGATATCTTTAGATAGATTTTATTTTTTAATACTATACCTCAAAATTTAGGTAACAAATCATTGAAGATTAAACTACTACATAAAAATTACTGTCAAAGAATTTTATCCAGTAATTCATTAAGTGAAATTTGATACTCCGGCTGTGCTATTAGACATCAACACGCCAGAAATATATCAGGAAGAACTGCATAATCTTGGGTAGTAACAGACTACTAACAACTAACAAGATTCCCGACTTCTTAGAGAAGTCGGGAATCAGAGCATTTCCATGACTTTTTCGCAAACCCAATCAATCATCAGTTGGATCATCGATCATTTCCGGTACTAAAGCTGGGTTACTTTTACGTTCTTCTGGTGATTGCTCCCGAATAACATCGTCTATTGTGGCAGGGTGTTTGATTTTGTCCAGTACCTCTGGATCTAGTTGCGATGGATTGCCTTCTGGACTAGACTTTTCAGCTTGACTAGGAACTGTTTCCTTATTCATCACTATTTCCCCAAACTTATACGCCTAGCTTAAGTTCTTTTGTAGTGGGGTACACACTATCTTGAGACTTAATTTTACACAGCAATAAGGGTATT
>NZ_JAIVFR010000203.1 GCF_020829685.1 Nostoc sp. CHAB 5715
GTCAAGCCTTCCAGGATTGTATGACTGAGTACTGCGGCGTTTTCCGCACTGAAGCTTTAATGAGTGAAGGGTTACACAAATTAGAAGAAATACAACAGCGATATCCGCAAATTTATTTAGATGACAAAGGTAGTTGCTGGAATACAGAACTTGTGGAAGCTTTGGAATTGCGAAGTTTGATGGTAGTGGGACAGACTATTTTAGCATCAGCTTTAAATCGCCAAGAGAGTCGTGGCGCTCATTTCCGCGAGGATTATTCCGAGCGAGATGATACCAACTTCCTCAAACACACAATGGCTTACTATTCACCAGCAGGAATTGATATTCAATATCGACCGGTGGCGATTACTATGTTTGAGCCAAAAGAGCGGAAGTATTAGCCAAAAGTAAATTTATGTGAGAAATCGAGGGGACTACAAAAATTTTGTCCACCTCGATGAATAACAACGTGATTATAAATATTCTTAAAGCCTGAAAAATAGTTCAAATGTATTAAAATAACGGTCAATATCGCTATATAAAAGTCTGGATATGCAATTCAGTGAGGACGAAATTCTGTTCATCAAGTTATGTAAAGGACTTGTGCAGATTTGTGATCGCATCAACCGAGGTGAGCCAGCTTATCTAGTCGAGGACTCACAACCGTTTCCACAGCCATTATATGAAGCATTTCAAGGATTGAGTTTGAAATGGATACTGCGGGATGAGGAAATGCGACATCCAGCTATATTGTGTATGGTTGAGGGGGCCAGACAGTCAGTAGAGGCAGTTGAGCCAGACTTTTCCGAGTTCGTCGATTATCCTGAAGACCCATTAATTGGAAATATGACGCGCCCCTCAGAGGAATGCGAAGCTTGGGCTAGCAGATACGCACTAAATTTGGAACGAGAGCAGAATCAAAGCTACATTCCACGCCTAATGGCAGAAATTGAGCGACTTAGCTTACCCCACAGTACCTACACACTTTTCCGTCGATTTATTGCTGAGAACCCATTTCCTTCGGATTTAATAATTGCCTTATTTCGCTCTAATAATCCTGATATCGAGCCAGTTTTAGACCTATTGATGCAAGCATATCGGGATGCACCACCGCAATCTGAGTCAATGCCATTATGCAAGACTTGCGGTGGATATTTGGATTGTGCCGCACGAGATATCGAAGGCTGTTGTGAACCATTGGAAGGGCGAGTAAATAGAGCACCGATAGAAGATACCGTCATCTGCCTAATTAGACCTTCCCTCATAGAATTGCGTTTAGCTCGAACTCTCGAAAAAATGGGATTGCAAGTAGAACTATGGCCAGAACTAGACAAGGCTGATCTGAAAGTGACACTACCGACTGGAGATATTTGGGCAATTGACGCGAAAGATTGGGGAAGCGCCACCATGTTAGCTAGAGAATTAAATCAAGATACGATTCCAAATATTGGCCAGTCTCAATCATTCTTTGTAGTCCCAGATTACCGATGGACAAATTTAGCATACCAAGCAGCTTTTAAAAGTCGGTATAAGGGAAATTTGCCTGTTTTTTCAGAGTCAGAATTAATTAAGTGTGTCAAGGGAGTTTTGAAGTGAGAGATAGCAGTACTTTGAATGAGGTGCTAAAAAAAGCAATGGGAGGTGAATCACCACCGATTGAGATGAAATTTTCCGATTTCGCCCGTACAGAATTAATGCTTCATGCTCTGTGGACTCATTTCCCTGACCAACCTATTCGGAAAGCACATTTACTGATGCAAGGCTACCGAGAGCCAGGTATTACAGATGCACAGTGGGATATTTTGAAGCATCTACGCCATTTAGCGCCAGAATTCCGTAGTTCAATTAGCTGGGAAATTGCTCTCCGTAGATATGATGAGGCTGCCAAAAGTTCGGCTTCTGGTTGGCTAGGTTTTGACATCGACTACCCACGAAACAAAATTACGCCAACAAAAAAGATGGCATTGGCTCGGTATGACCTATACGAAAGGCTTCTGACTCAAGAGCCAGTGAAGTTTCGACAAACGAAATACAGACCAGCCCCGGCTGGTGACTACGAGTTCAACATTAATCCACAGCAGACGCGCACAATCAGAATTTCAAAAGAAATTGCCAATATTGGTGTAAAATATGCCACTCAAATTCCCAGCATTAATCTTTCCAAGGATCGTCAGTCCATCAAAATACCCCTAACTGATTTGATTAAGAAAGGAACTGAATTGAAACCTATTTTAGGATACGACGCAGGGCAAATACTTAATCAGTCAACCTATTGGGATATTCAACATGATCAAGAAGCTAGAGAGATTTATATTGATGGAGAAGGTCATATTTTAGGCCCGACTGGAAGCGGCAAATCCACCCTCATTGATTGCCTAGTTGCACTCTTGGTAGATAGCAATAAAAGAGTTGCGATTGCTACAAATAGTGTAGGTGAAGTGCAGAACTGGCTTGAATTTGCTCAAAAAGTTGGGATCAGGGCAGTTCCGATTATTGGAGAATCGGAACGACACAAGCACCTCAGCCGATTAAATCAAGCTGTAATGTTCAGTAACAAACAGCAGCCTTTCACCCATCCTGGTTTTAAATGGCTGTCACAATCCTGCCCATTGTATAGCTTGGCACAGCCTCAGATTCCACAAACATCAAATGGTCAGCGCAGCAGACCACCATGCTTCGGCAAGCTACAAGATGTTAATGATCCGAATAAGGTTTACAGTTGTCCCCTAGCTCCTATTTGTCCCAGACATATTAAAGCTACTACATTAGAAAATGCCCAACTGATAGTTGGAACTTTACAAGGGTTTATTCAGAAGAAAGTTGCTCCACACAATTTGACTGAAAATATTACCATCCTTGAATATTTGGCACTAACAACAGATTTGTTCATCATTGATGAAGTTGATCTTGCTCAACCCAAGCTAGATGAAATTTTCTATCCCACAGAGACACTTGCATCTTTCGAGTTGTTTCAAGATACATGGACAAGAACCGAATCTTATCAACATGTACATGGTCTGATGGAAGGCGAAGTGGTTGTTCCAGGGAGATATCGCGATCCTTATTTAGAACAGTCAGAAGATCAACGACATTTAGCCAACCGAGGAATTGGGGCTTTAATGTATTTGATGAGAAATATTACAAACACAATTAAAGGTAAAAGTTCTCGTCAAGAAATTGAAAAACTGTTAAAAGCATATACCCAGGAAGGAAGATTGTTTACAGCTTGGACATTTTTTGAGAAGTTGGCTGAACAACTTTCAGGATTAGCACATGTTCAAAGTAGTGCCAACAAAATCCGAAAACAAACTTTATCTAAATATCAGCGTAACTACGATCGCTACCGTGAAATTTTTAAGCGAATACAAAATAATCCTGTTAGTCCTGACACCATTGGTCTTAACTCTAGTGACACAGTAATTGCAGAACGTTTAGCATTAGTTTCTGGAGCATTATTAGCGGGAGACTTGCTCACTACAGTACCCCATCCTAACTGCAAAAAGTTTATTCAAACAACGCGATGGGATATTAAATTTGAACAACTAGAATCTGATGTCGAGCGCTTTATAGACAACCTTGCTAAATTGCTGCAACTAGCCATTTATGCAGCCCATGTATTAGGTGCATTAGGTAAGCACGTATCTGCTAGAGGTTACGCTAGCGTTGACCTGGAATCTACCTTACCAATAATCCCTCCAAGTGACTTTGAAAGCTTGCTACCTAATTCTCCTGTTGGTTCTGTGACTAGTGCTCAATTCCTCAACAGACAACTTAGGATATTTCGTGGGATTGCCTTGGGTAGGTCACTTCTAAGCCAATGGAATTCTATCTTCAGCATAGATGGGCTGACTCCAGCAAATTTGTTAGTTACATCAGCAACTAGTTACTCAGGAGATACCGAACAATCATATCCTTTTCATGTGCAATTAAAGCCAACTTTGTTAATAGAACCGCCTCCTGAGAAGTCTAAAGCGGTAGCGCATGACAGCGAATTCTTTTATTGCCCCGTTGTCGATGATGCAGGAAATCCTGTCTTTATCTCCGGTAGTCAAGGAGATGATCGGCAGGAGAACATTAGCCACATGATTGCAGGACTTTGCCGTAAAAGCAAACAAGGCAAGCCACTACTTGAGCAATTTCAAGATTATTTAGCAGCAAACGTCGGTAGCGATCGCAAAAATCTGTTAATTGTGACAAATAGTTATGCAGAAGCTAAGGCGTTTTACAACTCTCTAAAAAATCCCTATCAAGATAGGGCATCTTACGTTGTTCAAGATGGTCGCTGGGTTTCAGAGGATCAGGTTTCTCGGTCTAAACTCACTGAGTTTCCAGGCCGTGGTAAGGAGTTTTTAATTGCGCCAATGGGTGCTATATCTCGTGCTATTAACATGATGCATCCCCTAACTGGAGAGCCCTACTTTGGTGGTATGGTGATTGCTGTTAGACAGCACCCTAGCCCAGACGATAATCAAACAGTTATCAGTGGGGTTAATAAGGAAACGATGGACTGAAGCAGCACCTAATCATCTTGAATTTTGGGCACCTTCTTGGGCGATCGCTTGGGAACTCAGCAAGCACGAATATCAACTAGGAGAAAATTCATTCAAATTTTTATTTGGCCCAGGACAAAGCGGAAATACAGTTGAACTTGTATCTTGGCCACCGATTCCAAATATACATGGTCATCGAGCATCTGTGGCGCTTGTTATATCGACTCAAAGTGACATAGATCCTAAAAAAATCAACCTTCACTTTCAGATGAAGCGTTGGATAGTTAAACAAGGAAAGGACTCAGATATTCGGTTAGAGAAGCTTACTACAAGATGTTATGTCCGCAGATTACGCTCTTGGCTAGGAGACTATAACCTACTACAGCCAAATGCCTTCACGGTTCTAGAAGCAAATTACCGTCGGGAAGGAACTGAGTATGTTCCACAATGGAAAAACCGACAGGTCAGCCAAATTTTAGAAAGTTTATCAGTGCAAATTCCAAACATCACGGATGTCTTGGCAAACCCATTAAATTTTATTGAAACAGACCAGACAGATATTTTGGTTCCTGCACGAGTCTACCAGAAGGCGGGATGGGGAACAGGATTTACCTTTGGGGATGAGAGAACATTACTTGAACAAATTAAAAATATTTTGCCACCTAGCGTAGTAATTTCTGCTCCCTGGAAAAGGATTTCTGTTGATGGGGATTTGAAAAAATCTATTAGGCAACGATTTAAGGACACGCCAACTATTTTTAGACCTAAACCTTCCAAAAATGAACTTCCTAAGATTGACAAGGAATTAAAAGTCTTCCTAACTGAGCGAGCAAATAACTTAACTATTCAAGTACGTTACCGCACAGAAGAAGTCCGAGACGCTCTTGCATTAGTTGCCAAGCATTACTTTGGGGACAGTCTCAATCTAGAGTTTTATACATCTGAAGGTTTAGCCGATCCTTTAGTAGAGATGGAAAGAAACGGTCGAACAGTTATCATTGACCGTCATATTCGAGAATTTGGGCAGCAGAATCAACCCGAACATCCAATGCCGATGATCGTAGAAATTCTATCTCCAGATCATCCTAGATATCGTGGTAATCAAGATCCAAAACCTTATCTAAAATCTCTTTTACCTAAATATAATTTTATTCCTCAGTGCATCTTATCCACGGAAATTGGCACTGATAATGAAACAGGAAAAACTAAGATAAATGGAGATTTGCAAAAAAGTCTTTATAATCGTGCTCTTGCTACAATCCTGGATGCCATTTTGCCATTCGGCCTAAATTATCCTTTATCAACTCCTGATGATAACACCGTCTATGCTGGTTTGTATGTAAGTCGGCGGAACCAAAGAACAGCAGACCAAAGTTTTAATGAGCCGATTTTAGCGGTAATTTATAAGAATGAAGTCAGTATGTTATTGCCTCAGAGAGACCTGCATTTTAGAACCACACCTGAAACAATTTGCGAATTAGCAAAGCACAGAACATCTAATAACGTTAATTATGATCGAGTCATCAATAATATGTTGGCCACGTTGATCCAGACATACTCTGATGCTGACGATATTTATCTATTTGTTCACGGTCAAAATGCTCGTAGCTATTGGTCTTGGTTACAAGATAGCAAGTTCAAGCCGGATAAACCACCAACAAACAAAATCCACATTGTTCGTATACGTGACAAGATGAATAATGAAGTTCCGCAAGGATATGGACTGGCAACAAAACAGGAAACATTCATAAAAGGTGCAGCTTCTTTTACAAAAGGAATTTTCATTCCACAAAATTGCGATCTAAATGCAACTGAGTTTACTCAAACTATCCTAAGCATTGCTGAAAAGTCTGATACTAATAAATTAGCTAAGGAGATGAGCCGTTATCAGGCTTGGATATCGAGGACATACGAAAAATCAACTAACAAAGATGGTAAATCAATAAATAAACGTGATCCGAAAACAGGCAAATGCATTATCAAAAACACTGCTCACAATCCATCTCCAAGAAAAGATTGGAAAGCTCCGCAGCCACGCGCTCATAATATCCTAGCAACGCCATCACCAGATAAATTCAAACTTCATCATGTAATTACACATTATCTCAGATCCTGTCATTGGTGGACTTCTGCTGAATGTGGGTATCCTTTACCTCTCTCATTAGCTGAAAAGCCTAAAGAGTGGTGTTTTAACGATGCCGAATTGGAAAATTAAGAATAATGTTCGCAAACAAGAGCAGCGATCGCCTACCTAAAAGTTATCTGTGAGCATTGAGTATCAAGATGAATATGAGCTTAATATTTCGCAAACAAGTTAGCTAAAAACCTTGATTTAAATGCTTATTTATTACCAAATATTAAACTCATATTTACAAAAATAAATATTGGTACAACTCAGTGATGTAAAATCCTGAAGATAGGAAAAGGTGATTAACAGAGTCTGAATAGAATGGTACAGGATAGGAAGTCAACGGTTGTAATCACAGGTGCATCTTCAGGGGTCGGTTTGTACGCTGCCAAGGCTCTTGTTGAAAGGGGATGGTATGTAGTGATGGCTTGTAGGGATATAGCGAAGGCTCAACTTGCAGCCCAATCTGTGGGAATCCCCCACCAGGGCAGCTACACCATTATGCATATCGATCTTGGCTCTTTGGAAAGTGTTCGACAATTTGTAAATAACTTCCGAGCAAGCGGCAACTCCCTAGACGCTTTGGTATGCAACGCCGCAATTTATATGCCTTTGTTAAAAGAGCCACTGCGAAGCCCAGAAGGATTTGAGTTAAGTGTTGCTACAAATCACCTGGGACATTTCCTTTTGTGCAACCTGATGCTAGAGGATCTGAAGAAGTCATCTTCAGAGCCAAGGCTCGTAATTTTGGGAACTGTCACCCACAATCCAGATGAACTGGGTGGAAAGATTCCGCCGCGTCCTGACTTGGGCGATTTGCAAGGCTTTGCAGAAGGATTTAAAGAGCCAATCTCGATGATTGATGGCAAGAAGTTTGAACCCGTCAAAGCTTACAAGGACAGCAAGGTTTGCAATGTGCTGACTATGCGAGAACTGCATCGGCGCTATCACGAGTCAACGGGTATCGCCTTCAGCTCTCTCTATCCGGGATGTGTTGCAGAAACGCCGCTATTTAGAAACCACTATCCCCTATTTCAGAAAATCTTCCCTTTATTCCAGAAGTACATCACTGGGGGATATGTGTCTCAGGAATTGGCGGGAGAACGGGTTGCTGCGGTAGTTGCCGATCCTGAGTACAATCAATCTGGTGCTTATTGGAGTTGGGGAAATCGCCAGAAGAAAGATGGCAAGTCCTTTGTTCAAAAAGTCTCTCCTCAAGCCCGCGATGATGAAAAAGGCGATCGCACGTGGGAACTAAGCGCCAAGTTGGTTGGACTAGCATGACCGAACAGGATGCAATAATTTGATTTTTACTTGATTAGGACTTACGCGAAAACCCTCTCAAACTCTCATTCCTCCGTGACCTCTGCGCCGCGCCAGTTGCTTCAAGTCGGGGAACCCGCCCAACGCACTGGCTTCTCTGTGGTTCGTTTTCCGTTACCCGTGCGTAAGTCCTATTGATAATGACCTTTAAAGGTGAGGTGAGTGATGGCAAAGGTAAAACGCAGCGTTGGAGAAGGTTTTGATTAACCGTTCCACTCGATGCTGATGAATCAACAGAACATCGCAAAATTTACATACTAGAACGCGAGACTACACCTCTGGCAAAATCAATACCTCCCAATTCTTAGAGTCCGTAGGGTGCGTTACACTCTGTTAACGCACCGATGTTAATTGTAAAGATATAAGTAGATGGATATAAATAAATATAAGATAGTTCGTCATTGCGAACGAAGTGAAGCAATCGCAAAGACTGAGATTGCTACGCTTAACTTCGTTCCGCTCGCAATGACATCTTACATTTAATTGTGTCTACTTACTTACGAGAAATTATCTAACCATTTCCGATGGAAACTGCCATGTCTTCTTTAAAGGCGCATTCCCAAACGCTATATGACACGGATTACTTGCAATGGATACAAACGACTGTGGAAAAATTGCAAAGTCACGACTACGCGAACGTGGACTGGGAAAACCTCATCGAAGAAATTGCCGACATGGGAAGGAGTGAGCGTCGGAGTCTCAAGAGTAATCTGATTGTAATTCTGGTGCATTTGCTCAAATGGCAATTTCAGCCTGAAAAGAGAAGCGGTAGCTGGGAAGGAAGCATCATTGAACATCGTAGACGTGTCAAAGAAGCTCTAGATGATTCGCCTAGTCTCAAATCCTATTTTGAGAGCGTCTTTGCAGAGTGTTATGCACAAGCGGTTAAGCAAGCAAAAGCTGAAACTGGTTTGTCAGTGGAATCCTTTCCTCTGGTGTGTCCATATCAGCTACCAGAAGTCATAGATGATGAGTTTTTACCTCAGTAAGCACTGAATCAGGCTATATGTGTCGCTTCATTCTCTGTATAGTTATACCTCTCCATTCCCTACTCTTGACTTCT
>NZ_JAIVFR010000204.1 GCF_020829685.1 Nostoc sp. CHAB 5715
GGCTAAAATTGAGCGTAGGCGTAGCCCGCACAACTCTTGGAGACGCTGCGCGTAGCTTGCTTCCACGAAGTGGTACGACATGGTTCGACTCCGCTCACTAGCCGCTCAACGACCTCGGGTGATGACGATTGCATCCAAGATATATAAGGAATACCGATTTCTCGGATATTGTGGTTAGTTAGGACTTACGCATTGACAGAAGTAATTAAATATGTATATGGATTTTTAGGCATTCAAGTTTGATTTTTTCACTATTAGTCAGCGATCGCTAGTGATCTAGAGCTAATAGCCAATAGCCTGAAACGACCAATTTTAGTTATACACATGATAGTTATTTTGTACAGTGCGTAAGTCCTATTAGTGTCTTGACCATCAATGCCACAAGCGAAAACCAAGCTTATAGGTATATATTGCAAGAAAACCCTTCCCTACGGAACGCTACGCGTAGCTTGCTTCTCCGAAGGAGTAGGGCAGAGCTACGGGTAAAAGATTTGGGTCTTGGGAACCAGGACTTCTGCCCTTGGAGGGATGTCAGACCAATAGAACTACGGAGTTCTCTTAGGTATTCCCGATGAATTGGGAGAGCTATGTCCGTCTAGACGGCGGGGTAGTTCACAAGGGTAATACAAGTCACAAGCTGAATATTATCAAAATATCAAGGGTAGATGGGGTAATGCTGGTTACAGTCACGAATTATAAATATTTATTATGAATGGGCATTGGGCATTGGGCATGGGGCATTGGGAAGAGGACTTGGGGACAAGGGGAAGGGAAAGACTTGTTGCAAGTTCTAACTTTTGTCACCTTTTCCCCCTGCCTCCCTTGCTCCCTACTTCCTGCTCCCCACTCCAGTTCAAGACGCTGGGAAAAATAACCGCAGGTAGCTAGACAAAATGGCTTCGCCGCTAAATAGAGTAATCACAGATCCTAAAGCCAGAAAAGGGCCAAAAGGCATCTTTTGTCCTAACCTTGGTAGCGATGTCTCTTGACTTGCGGTTTTGCGTCTACGCATAATGACACTGCTGCCAATTAACGCTCCTAGCACACAAGCAATAAAACTAGCCAAGAGCAAATATTTCCAACCTAACCAAGCTCCCATCATGGCTGCTAACTTGGCATCACCTGCACCCATTGCAGCTTTACCAAAAGCAATTGAACCCAATAGGGCGATCGCATCAAACAGCCATAAGCCCAATACTGCGCCAACTATCGCCATCATCAGGTGATTTACCAATGCCACGGAACTAGCCTCTGGTAAAAAACCAACCACCATTTGAAAAAAAATCCCCACCACCAAACCCGATTGAGTAAGTGGATTGGGTAGAGTCATTGTATCTAGGTCGATAAGCGATAGTGCCAATAACCAACTACAAAAAGCCCAATAGCCTATTGTTAAAGTTGAAACTTGGAATACCAAAAAAACTAGTAAAAAAATTATGCCCGTTACCCCTTCTACCACAGGATAACGGACAGCAATTTTGTTTTTGCAATATCGACACCGCCCTCTTAACGAAATCCAACCAAATACTGGTACATTATCGTAAGCTTTTAGCTGGTTTAAGCAGTGGGGACAACGAGAGGGCGGCCAAAGAATTGACAACCCAGCAGGTAGCCGATAAACAATAACGTTAATAAAACTGCCAATAGATGCACCCAAAGCAAAGACCATTACACTCGCCAAAATGGCGAACAAAATGTCCATACAGTCATTTGTCCTTTGTCATTTGTCATTAGTCATTTGTCCTTTGTCATTTGTCCTTTGTCAATAACTAATGACCAATACTTCGACTACGCCCTTCGGCTACGCTCAGGACAAGCTCAGTACAAGTGACTAATGACTAATGACCAATGACTAATGACTAATACATGTGCGATTCTATTTGACTCAATGGCACAAAACATTCTTGAGGTAAAAGAACTGGTTGGTTAGTGAAAATAACCTTACCTCGATGAGTTACACGATTAATTGCTACACCGGAAGGTTGCCCAGCTATTTCGGGATGTACTTCACAGTGAGTATAGTATATCTGCCCGGCGGCTCTGATTAGGGCGGGATCAATCAAAGGCGATTGGTTCTTTGGGGCGGTAAAATTTACTTGACCTTGTCGTAATGCGTACACTATCGACTGTTATTTGATTGCTAGATTTCCCTTTAGTCTACCCGAAACTTATAGCAAAGGTTGCCAAATTGCCCAAGTTGTATTATTTAATTATTTTCCTTCAAGAGCTAAAATCAGTGCATCGCCCATAGCGCGGCAACCTAAAAGGTTTTTTCCTGAAGAAATTATATCCCCAGTGCGATCGCCTTGTTCTAAAACTTGCAATACGCCTTGTTCGATGTGATCTGCCGCTTTTGGCTGGTCTAAACCGTACCGTAACATCATCGCCGCACTCAAAACCTGTGCGAGAGGGTTAGCTTTATCCTGTCCAGCAATATCTGGGGCGGAACCGTGGACTGGTTCAAACACACCAGGCCCAGAAGCACCCAAACTAGCCGAGGGTAACATCCCAATACTACCTGTGAGCATGGCAGCAGCATCAGAGAGAATATCGCCAAACAAATTGCCTGTAACGATGGTATCGAACTGCTTGGGAGCGCGTAATAACTGCATAGCAGCATTATCTACATATAAATGAGATAGTTCGATATCTGGATATTCTTGAGAAAGTTGGGTGATGCGATCGCGCCACAACTGAGATACTTCTAATACGTTCGCTTTATCCACCGAACAAAGTTTTCCACCGCGTTTGCGGGCTGCTTCAAACGCCACTCGTCCAATGCGTTCAATTTCCGATTCGGTGTAAACCATTGTATTTACACCGCGTTTTTCACCAGTTTCTGTGGCAAAAATTCCCTTGGGTTTACCGAAGTAAATCCCACCAGTGAGTTCACGCACCACCATAATATCCACGCCTTCCACAACTTCGCGTTTCAAAGTCGAGGCGTCGATTAGCTGGGGCAAAATTTTCGCTGGGCGCAAATTGGCAAATAATCCTAAACCTGCACGTAGTCCTAACAAACCTGCTTCTGGGCGTAAATTTGATGGTAGGGAATCCCATTTATAACCACCAATCGCTGCGAGTAATACAGCATCACTGTTACGACAGGTATCTAGAGTCGCAGATGGTAGGGGTTCGCCTGTGGTATCAATTGCTGCACCACCGATGAGGGCTTCTTGAAATTCAAACTTCAGATCAAATTGCTTCCCTACGACTTTTAGCACATCTACCGCCACTGCCATAATTTCAGGGCCAATGCCATCGCCGGGGAGTAGAGTAATGCGGTAGTTTTGGGTCATAGCTGATTATTACTAGGTAAATGCTTGTAGATCAAATATCATACCTAGCAAAATGTACCGATGGAGTTTTTAATTTATTTAGATGTGTGTTGTCTGAATCGCCCTTTTGATGATCAGACACAAGAACGGATTTTTTTAGAAGCCGAGGCAGTGCTTCGCATTTTAGCTATTATTCAAATGGGTGATTGGCGGTTGCAAGGAAGCGAAACCTTTGATGATGAGCTTCGGAACACTCCTGAAGGAGCAAGAAAACGGCAGATGCAGATTTGGGCTGCTTTAGCAATTAGTAAAGTGAATATAACTCAACAAATCGCATTTCGTGGTGGGAACTTGCCCAAATGGGCTTTAAAGACTACGATGCGTTGCATATTGCTTGTGCAGAAGTTAGCAATGCCGATGTTTTGCTCACAACTGATGACAGAATGTTACGTTTGGCTGCAAGGCACAAAGACTTGCTACAAGTGAGAGTAGAGAACCCGCTTCAGTGGCTCAGAGAGGTTGCAAATGATAAATGTTAGTAAGTTGACTCAAACTCAAATTCAGCAATTAGGAATAGATACGCTGAGTTTAGCTCTTGGCCCAGCAGGAATGGGGCTATTTATGCATCAATTTGATCTAGGCAGTGGTGATTACACGCGAGATAGGGATGAAATATTGGGAAACCCTACTATTGAGGAAATAGTTGCCCGAATCAAAGAAAGGCGGATCTCACAGGTTGAAAGTTCAGATGTTCTGCCCAAAGTTACAAATATGAAAATGCTATATGTAACTAAACTTACTCAACGTGAGATTAGGCAACTGGGAGTAGAAGCCTTAACAAAGGCTCTTGGCCCTGCTGGAATGGCAAGATTTATGCAGCAATTTGAAATAGGTAGTGGAGATTACACACGAGACAGGGATCAAATCTTAGGAAATCCCACTATTGATGAAATCTTTGCTCGCATTGAGGAGCGACGAAAACAGCAGGAGAAGGGCGAAAAGTAGAAAAGTTTTATGTGGTAGCGATCGCCTAGACTTGATAATCTAGATAATCGCTACGTTATAATCCGAAAAATTTTTAGTCTACTTGAGTAGACTTTAGCTATGAGCCGCTGAAATTCATTTCTGGGCGGGCGTGGAAGCCAACAGATAAGCGATTTTTAGCTTAAGTTGACACCAATGAGCAATGTGCTTTACCCCTACGATAGATGTGGTTCAAATACATGAAAACTGCTGTAAGTGTTAATCACAAGCCGCACCCCAGCAGCGATGGTAAAAGAATTAGCAATTTGCACCCGTGGACTAACTAAGCAATTTGACCGACACGTTGCTGTCAATGATGTTGATTTAGAAATCCAGGCAGGGGAAATATATGGACTGATTGGTATTTTTAGCTGAGTTGACTGTTCTAGCATGGTTAAACTTGCAGTTGACAAGGCAGGTTAGATTAGCAGGCGAATCTGCTACGAAAGCATTATTGGCAGAACGTTAGGTAAGTAGTTATCGATAAAGTTAGAACCCCGACTTCTCAAAGAAATCGGGGTTTTGTTTTTCATGAATAGTTTAAGACTGCTATATTATCTATTATTTGCCTACATTATCTGTTAATTTTTTTATTGACACAAGTATCACGAAAATCTAAAAATCATGTTAAATATCCCTACTCAAGACTTACGCCATACAGCAATCCATTTTTTAGAACAAAGTCCCCCACAGCGTCTACAAATTCTTAAACAACTGGGCATAGCTCGTTATGACTTTTTAACAAAAATCCGATTAAATGAAGCAAATATCATTTGTATAATGCGATTTTTTAAATATCCAGTTCAGTTAAAATTTCCTAATCTTATAGGAGCAGATTTATCTGGTTTAATATTAGATGGAGTAAATTTAATTCGCGGTAATTTATCAGGAGCAAATCTACAAAATACCAGTTTAGTTAATGCAGACCTCTTATTTGCAAATTTTACGAAAGCCGACTTGAGAAATGCAGATTTACGAGGTGCAACTCTGAATGAGACTATTTGGTTAGAGACTTTAGTAGATAAGTGTCAGCTTGGTGTAGGTACTGGTTTAACTGATTTGCAACGTCACGATTTACAACTAAGCGGAGCTAGATTCAATTCTTGAGAAAATGGTAATTAAAACACACAAAATTATAAGATTATTAAATTGAGATTGACCTGGATAAATTAATGAGTATTAAGTTGCCCCAAAAATTGATGTTGCTGGGTTCAGGAGAACTAGGCAAAGAATTTGCGATCGCTGCTCAACGTCTTGGTAATTATGTGATTGCCGTTGACCGCTACGCTAATGCTCCAGCTATGCAAGTTGCTGATGCTTATGAAGTTATTTCTATGCTCAGTGCTGATGATTTAGAAGCTGTAGTGACAAAATATCAGCCAAATATTATTATACCAGAAATTGAAGCAATCAGAACAGAAAAACTTCTGGAATTTGAACAGCGAGGGATTACAGTTATACCAACTGCGGCTGCCACTAACTATACAATGAACCGCGATAGAATTCGGGAACTGGCACATCAACAATTAGGCATTAGAACGGCTAAATATGGTTATGCAACAACTCTAGAAGAATTGATTGCAGTTTCTAATGAAATTGGGTTTGGTAATGTTGTGAAACCTGTGATGTCATCCTCCGGTAAAGGTCAGTCTGTAGTGCAGGATAAGAGTGAAGTTGAGAGGGCTTGGAATTATGCGATCGCTAATTCTAGAGGAGACAGTCAAAAGGTCATCGTAGAAGAATTTATTAACTTTGAAATTGAGATAACTTTACTGACAATTAAACAGTGGAATGCACCCACTATTTTCTGTTCTCCTATTGGTCATCGCCAAGAACGAGGAGATTATCAAGAATCGTGGCAACCCGCAGAAATTTCTGAAGAAAAGATATTAAAAGCTCAAGAAATAGCTATAAAAGTCACTGATGCGTTAGGAGGAGCCGGAATTTTTGGTGTTGAGTTTTTCATTACCAAAGACGAAGTGATTTTTTCTGAACTTTCTCCCAGACCTCACGATACAGGAATGGTGACATTAATCTCACAAAATCTCAATGAATTTGAACTACATTTAAGAGCTATTTTAGACTTACCAATTCCTCATATAGAACAGCTAGGAGCATCAGCTAGTGCAGTAATTTTAGCTTCAAACAAATCTGATTCCCTTGCTTTTAGTGGTGTGGCTGATGCTTTGTCAGAAAAAGATGTAGATATTAGATTATTTGGTAAACCTAATGCTCATCCATATCGGCGAATGGGCGTAGCTTTGGCGAAGGGTGTGAATGTCCAAGAGGCGAGGGAAAAAGCTACGAAAGCTGCAAGTAAAATTAAAATCATCTAGCTTTGTTAACTAAGTTGACTTACATCTTGTACCAGAACACCGAACAACTAGAAGTCGCGGCTATATAAGCGAAGTCTGCCTGCGCGGACTGACGAAAAATTAGGCGTTACATAATAAAGGGATGATTTTGCTAGTTTTGTAGGATGGACATTTTGCCCGTTCCTTGTATTTCCAGGCGGGTAGGATGCACAACGCAGTGGCTCTCCTACAAGAATCATTCCTTGTATTCAGCAACACCTAATTTATTTTGTGTAATTGACCTGTCCATGTCAATTTCCTATGTTGGCATCAATCAGAACCGAGAGCGCACTTTGAGCAAATGTTGCTCCGTTGGGTGACTGTTCGATTGTTGCCATTAAGCTGGCTCCTCCAATCAGCAGAAGGTACTGTTGCGAAAAGAATTCTGGATTTTTAACGCCAGCCTCAGCCGCCAAGCGCACAATAATTTGTCGAATCGACTCACGTAAGTCTACCGAAACCTGATGCGCTTTATGAGAGGCATCGGCAATTTCCAAAACAGCATTGATGAACGGACAACCCCGAAAATTGGGACTTGAGTACCACTCACGCAACACATCAAACGTTCCTAATAAACGTTCTTTGGGTGTAATACCTCGCTCTGAAACTGCATCCTCAAACCAGCACAACCACTGGATAGCCCGATATTTCATCACTTCCTCGATTAATAAGTCTTTGGAAGGAAACCAACGGTAAAGCGTCCGTTTAGCAACACCTGACGCTCCAATGACTTCATTAATACCGACATGCTGAATTCCCTTCTGGTAAAAGAGTTCAGAAGCCGTTTCCAGGATTTGTTGCCGAGCGTGACTTGATTCGGTAGTCATAGTTAAATGAGTAGACAATGTTGTCTCCTTTGAAATACAATAGCACCAACCTTTAGTAGACAACCTTGTCTACCTTTTTTGTACATTTGAGGCAACAACCAATGGAATTTACCATTTACACAATTGATACTGCGCCTGAAGACTCTAAAGCAGCATTAGTTCACGCACAACAAACCTTTGGGTTTATTCCAAATTTAGAGGGAGTTTTCGCCCAAGCACCTGCATTGCTCAAAGGTTCGATGGCACTATGGGATTTGTTTACTACGACAAGTTTCAGCCCAATTGAACAGCAAATCATTTATTTGACTGTGAATTATGAACATGAGTGTCACTACTGCATGGCAGCCCACTCCGGCTTGGCAAAGATGATGGGTATGAAGAGTGAAGATATTCAAGCGCTACGTGATAATACACCACTCAAAGAGCCAAAATTGCAAGCACTGCGCTGTTTTACGCAACGAATAATTCAAGCACGGGGTTGGGTTGAAGATGCTGAAATTCAGGAATTTTTAGCAGTTGGTTATGATAAGCAACAAGTACTAGAGGTCATTCTGGGCATAGCAATTAAAGTGATGCACAACTACACAAACCACATTGCTAAAACGCCTCTTGATAAACCATTTCAGCCATACATTTGGTCAAAGCCTGGAATCGAGAGCGTCAATAGCATTTGACGGAATTGTAAAGGCGTACTTCACAATCCTAAATCTACGGCAATGCGATGGGCACAAGCAAACCCAGAAAAAGCTACTGCATTCAATCCTTGACCCGGAAAGGTACTATCCCCTACGCAATAAAGTCCTGGAATAGCTGTGCGATTAAAGGGCATATTCAATAACCCCCACAGCTTGCGCCGGGGAATTGGCCCATAAGTGCCATCCTGACGACCCAAAAAGCGGCGATGGGTGCGGGGTGTCCCCACTTCCAGATAATCCAATCCAGCATCTAAGCCTGGAAAAATCTTCTCTAGGCGGTCAATAATTCGCCAAGCCGCCTCTTCTTTCTTCGCTTCGTACTCACTCGGAGAAAGTTTTTGCCAATCATCAATCCAGTGAGGCGTAAATGCGTGAATGATGTGATATCCACTTGGTGCTAAATCTGGGTCAAGCAATGTGGGAATCGAAACAAAAACTGTGCCTTCCACTGCTGTCATCTTTTCCCAATCTTCCAGCAAAATATGGTGGCACTCTGTCCCCGTAGGTAAAACTGACTCCTTTACCCCAATGTGCAAACTCAAGAAGCTTGGAGATTTTTGATAATTTTGTTGCCACTTTTTCTCATTATCTGGCATTTCTTCTGCTGGTAATAATTGTTCAAATGTATCCCAGCGTGTAGCATTAGAAACTATGTGTTTACCCCGATATACTTTACCATTAGCCAGTTGCACACCTACCGCTTTTCCCTGTTCTGTGAGAATTTTCGTGACTCTAGCTTGGTACTGAATCTTACCTCCAGCCTTCTCTAGACCTTCCACCAGTTTCTGGGCAATTTGTCCC
>NZ_JAIVFR010000205.1 GCF_020829685.1 Nostoc sp. CHAB 5715
GCGGGGTCGTGGCGAGTTCGGCGATCAGCCGCTCGGCGGGGGCCTGCCAACGGTCGCGGTCGGCCTGGACATAGGCGGTGGCCAGGGTCGCGGCATAGGCATTGTGATCGTTGGACCAGACGCGGAAGCCCTGAAGTTCTTGCCAAACTTTATACTCATTCTCATCACCTTTAACATACAGCCACAAATCTTCAGCACTAGCAGCCATCAAAATCAAAGGTTTGTCTTGACTGCGTTGCTTCGCTGCAAAAATTAATGCTGCTTTTTCTGGTATAGCTGCAAGCGCAGGAACAGTATCCGTGGGAAAACTCACCAAAAGCCCAGCGCGTGCGCCAGCTATGAGATTTGTTAAAGAAACTTGTGTCATGTTTACAAAGTTAGGAGTAGAGACGCGATTAATCGCGTCTACAGGAGTTAGGAGTGAGGAATTGTCATAACTTATAACTCATAACTCATCACTCCTAACTTTTATAAGCCAGAGCAAAGCGTTCAATTCCAGCTAAATCAGCGTGAATTTGAATTTTACAATAGCTACCTTGATTTTGTAAAAGTTCTCGCACTGCATCCGCCTGCCCTGCCATCATCTCAATTAACCACACGCCACCAGGTTGCAAATAACTAGGGGAGATTTCTATCAAATGGCGAATGCAATCTAAGCCATCAGTGCCACCATCCAAAGCTAGATGTGGTTCATGGTTAACTACTTCTGGTTGCAGGGTAGGTAAGGTACTGGTGGGTATGTAAGGGGGGTTCGACACCATACCACTGAACTGACCTTTTAAGAATGTCAGTGGCTCCCACCAGGAACCTTGATAAAATTTAATCCGGTCACCAAAACCTAAATTACGGGCGTTGGTTTGGGCGATCGCTAAAGCTTCCAAACTGTAATCAACAGCATGAATTGTTGCTTTTTGCAATACATCTGCTAGTCCCAGTGCGATCGCTCCACTCCCAGTGCCTAAATCAGCCCAGTGTCCTGAAGCATTACTGGCAGATGCTAAAGCTAAATCAATTAAGAATTCTGTCTCTGGTCTGGGAATCAAAACCGCACTTGACACTGCAATTTGAAAGTTACGCCAAGGTGTAACTCCGGCAATATACTGGACTGGTAAGCGGTCATTTAATCGCCTCTGCCACAAACGATCTAACTCTTCTAGAGGCAATTGCAGCTGAATTTGGGACCAGTTTTTAAAAGACTCCAAACGCAGTGTCAAACGGTCTAACCCAGCAACTTCTAAGAGCAGCCAATCTACCTCGGCTGGTGGGACATCAGTGGCGATCGCTGCTTGGTGAGCAGTATTGCGCCACTGCCATAGTTGTAAACCAGATATCAGATATTTTTCCCCCATGCCTCAACCTTGGAGTGCATAAGCGTTATTTTTTCGGAGCGGGTGCAGCAGGCTTGGCAGCTGGAGATTGATTCGGTGCAAGCGAGCGAATAAAATTGATCGACTCCCGCGATGGATAGAGAACAATTTTATTTATACTAGGGTCGGTACTGCTATTGAGAGCCTCCATAACACCGTACAAATCCACCACCTGAATTTCAGTGTTGGCTGCTTCCTTTGGCACAGCTTTTTTGAATTCGTCTAACAGAGCGGCTGCTTGCTCTTTCTCAAAAAAGAAAGGGATTAATCGCTCTTTGCCGTTGGGGACGGGAATCGTCAAATAGCTATTATCTTTCTTAAATTTGGGTACAAATAAGGGAATACCATTAAATTGCTCCCCTTTTTTACCATTTTCATTCAGCATACTTATTGCCGAAGCTACCTGCTGTTGCGTTGGAACTAAAGTATAAATTACAGAGTCTGATTTCTTTTTGCTTTCTTGGACTATTTTATAGTAGTCTGCCAAGGACAAAGGTCTTACCTGTAGTGTGCTTGCCAACTGGGGGTTTTCTTTTTTGAGCCGATTGTCAAGGAATTTTTGAGCATCTTGCTTGCTAATAAAAAATCCCACTTGAGAGATTGGCTTAGATTCGTTGTTCCTTGAAAGAACTACAAATTCGCCTTTAGGATTGGTGAGCGTGAATACAGGTACTTCTTGGAGCTTTTTCACTACCTGATCTTGTGGTAATGCGATCGCCTCTTGATTGCCTATTCCTGGTAGATTGCCTATTCCTGAAAGCCCTGTTAAAAATACAGTGCCAGCTATACCCAATGTTGCGCCCAAGCGAATAAATGATTTCATGATTGCTCCTCGCATGAATAGTCCAATTAATTAAACAAATGGTTGGATGTTGCACAGCACCAACTAGCTTTAGTTATATAGCAATCTATTTCAATTGTAAAAAATTCATTGTGCGCGTTGAGGTTAAGCGTTAACCGTCAACGGTCAAAATCCAATATTCCGCAACTATTTAGGCTTGCTATAGTAGCGTTTTGAAAAATCGACTGTGCTAAAGTTGTGTTTTTCTCGATTTCGTTTTGTTATTGACAACGAAATCCTGTAGATGCTTATTAGATGTCTTCTCAAACAGTCAAAAGTCTCTCTGTCTCTCAAACTTGGAGCTGATAAATGCCATTTTATCTGGCTTTCTCTAATATCGGTTGACGCTATTACTTAATCAATCGTTCCATCGTGTTTGCTTTAATATCTTCTCAAATCTATACAAAGCTTAGTGCCAGGAATATCTTACTGCTTAAAAGGGAAATTTGCCTGTTAGGCTTCAACACTATAACAGGCAATTTGTTTTTATCGGTAAAAATTTACAATTTAATTGCACATCTTATAAAGAAAGCTTGAGTCAATGTGCCTTAACTGTTAAGCATATTAATTATTTAAAAAATCGGGATGACAGGATTTGAACCTGCGGCATCCTGCTCCCAAAGCAGGCGCGCTACCAAGCTGCGCTACATCCCGTTTCGACTTATCTGCTTCTTGTGGTTTGGTTTCTTATCCCATCAAAGCGATCGCGCTTTACCAAAAGCATTAAGGTAACTATATCACATCAGACCGCTTATGCCTAATCTTTTTTATCCTTTGCCAAAGACAAGATAGATTACATTTTTACACTGATAAAGGTTTTTTGCCGACTTAGTTTTACAAGATATATACTTGCGGCTTCGTCGGCTCAAAAAAAGCAAAACCATATCAAAATAATAGATTTTCACTATTTTACCTGATTTTCTTGTGTAAATCGGGTTTGATTTTGATTAAGCGCTAGTGAGGATACCAGAACATGCCTTTAATGCCTTCCGGATCAGCCATAAACCCCATAGTTCGGTAGAAATCTACAACATGGGGGTCGGCGAAGAGAGTGACATTACTAATTTCTTCACTCCTAAGTTTTTTGAGAACGTATTTCATCAGTGCCTTACCCAGCCCTTGACTTTGAAAGTCTGGGTGAACCACGACATCCCAAATAGTTGCATTAAACGCGTGATCTGAGGTAGCACGGGCAAAACCAATGAGCCGCTTTTGGTTTCCTCTCACCTGCCACATTGAGGCGACAAGAAAACTATGCTCAATAGCTTTTTTCACTTTTCTTAGAGGACGACGCGACCAACCAACTGCATCACAGAGTTCTTCTAGCTCATACAGGTCAATGTCTCGCTCCGTACTGAAGACGATGCGAGTCTCCTTTAAAGAAGCTTCGCTAAGGCTGCTGGGGTTGGAGTTGCCCGCAGCATCGGCTCTATATTCTTCAAAAGGGTTTGTCCTACTAGGCGCTACAGATTCAGGAGTACTAAACCAAGTTTTCCAAAAACCCATGCCAACGTGGTTCGGGTAGTATAACTGAATTGGTTTCCACTCTCAGGAGTGTTGATTCACGTCTAACATAGCTACCCCATTTACTACCTTTTACACTTAAATTTTTTCGGTTGTTGTCGGGATTTGCAATGGTAACAGCCAGTTAGGGCGTGTTTCACACCAATCATTTTCAACTTTAGCATTTTGTTGTAAAGGCTAGGAGAAATTCACCAAAAGGGTAAGGATATAAACAATTCAAAATTCAAAACTTGTACTGAGCGTAGCCGAAGTATTCAAAACAGGACTTACGCAAACAATAGCCGAAACCCTTATTTTCACGTAGGGGCAATTCATGAATTGCCCCAAAGTGCGTGTACTTTTGCGTAAGTCCTACAAAATTCAAAATGAAAAAACCTAATCCTGGCAATTGCTCGTATAGAGCTTAAATGCACGTTAGCTTAGGAGTGTATTGTATACAAGGGATTGGGCATGAGGCATGGGACATTGGACATTGGGTATTGAGAACACTCTTCTCTTGTCCCCCTTGTCCTCCTTGTCCCCAGTCCCCAGTCCCCAGCCCCTAACACCCACCCCCCAGATGATGAAAGCAAGCGAGTCTTACCCTTAACAATGGCTTCTGGTTTAAAATCTTCGACACTAGAACTCCTAAAACGCTTTAACCGAGCGTTTCCCCAGTTTTATGAACAATTTGTCAGCAGTGAGATTCAACTGCAAAATTTGCGGCTAGCCTACCGTCTCTATAAAACTAGACGCGCTGTTATTGAGCTAAAACCTGAAGGTAGCAAAAGTGCCCTGCATTTTGCTTACCGCAACCAGTCTTTTCTTCTCAGCGATATTTTTGGTGTACTAGCAGCTTATGGGTTGACTATTCACGGTCTGAGTCTATACGGTCAGATCCGTCCACCAATGTTAGTTTTTATCAAACTGTTGGTATCTCGTGGTAGTAAAGCCTTGACCGAAAAAACCGCAGAAAATGTCTGTCGTGCTATTCGTGAAGCTTTAGGAGGTCGGTTTGAGGTAGAAGAGATGCTGGCAGTAGAATTCAATCTTGACACTGGCTTAGAGCAGGTACAAACTGAGTTCTATGTCGATCCGGTCTTTCATCTCCCTGCTCTAATGATTGAAGCCGATAATCAACCAGGATTATTCTACAAAGTGATGTATGCCATCTGGCAGGAAGACCTGCTGGTAGTCAATGCAAATTTACTGGTTTGGCGCGGACGTACACGGCTAATTCTCTACTTGTTGGGGCCGAATGAAAGTCTTATTCCTGAATATCTAGGTCACAAAATTGCTGAAGGGGTGCGACAGAGATTGCTGGATAAATGAAAAAAGTTATGAGTTATGAGTTATGAGTTAAAAATTAACGACTCTTCACTCCTCACTCCTGTACAGACGCGATTAATCGCGTCTCTCCTAACTCTTCGCACTCCGTATTTAGTCGCACCCACCCTTAGGGGTACGATATAAGTATGGCAACTATCGAAATCTTGGGCGTTCCACACGCATACGAGCTAACGGCTCCCACTTCCTGCCCCCATGCTTTAGTATTTATCCACGGTTGGCTCAATAGCCGTGGATATTGGCAACCTGTAATTTCCCGTTTATCAGATGATTTGCAGTGCCTTTCCTATGATTTGCGGGGTTTTGGTGAATCCCAGTCTCAGGTAAAAACCGATTTTAGTCGGGCAGAAACGTCTTTGAGCCTGACGCCCATTTCCAGTAGTGCGCTTGGCTCAACAATCGATTCTCTTTATACTCCTGCTGCGTATGCTCAGGATTTAGCAATTCTCCTGAAACAGCTGAATATTAACAGTGCTTGGCTCATTGGTCACTCCTTGGGAGGCACGATCGCTCTTTGGGGAGCAGATCAAATACCTGAGTGTGTTAAGGGAGTCATCTGTATCAACGCTGGCGGTGGCATTTACCTCAAAGAAGCCTTTGAGCAGTTTCGCTCGGCGGGTCAGAAATTTTTGCAAGTCCGCCCGCGCTGGCTATCCCAAGTACCTTTAATTGATTTGCTGTTTACCAGAGCCAGTGTCGCTCGTCCTTTGGGACGCTATTGGGCACGTCAACGGGTAATAGATTTTGTTGTGGCTGACCCAGAAGCGGCTCTGGGAACTCTGTTAGACTCCACAACCGAAGAAGAAATCAATCGTTTACCTGAACTAGTATCCCAATTGAAGCAACCAGTTTATTTTTTGGCTGGTGCCGAAGATAAGGTTATGGAACCCAAATATGTGCGCCATTTAGCTAGCTTTCACAGACTGTTCCAATATTGTGGTGATAATGTTCTGGAAATTCCTAATTGCGGACACCTGGCTATGTTAGAACAGCCGGATGCAGTGGCTGATCACATTCGGTCAATAGTCAATAGTTATAGGGCATAGGGCATAGGGCATAGGGCATTGGGTATTGGAGCAAACAGAAAGTTTTTCTCTCCTGACCAATGACAAATGACAAATGACTAATGACAAATGACTACTCAACAGGTTGATACAACTTCATCACCTGGGTAAGGGCTAACCTAGACTCAACGCCTAGTGTGAGGGGAGATGTATGACTACGAGATAGATGTTCGGCGGCGGCACAGCCGATCATGGCGGCATTATCGGTACAGAATTTTAGAGGTGGGAATAGGACGCGTAGGTTATGTTCAACGGCGGCGGCTTGGAGGTTTTTTCTCAAGCCGCTATTCGCTGCTACACCGCCACCAATTGCAATTGTGTCTAGACCATAGTCTAGGGCACAGGCGATCGCTCTTTTAGTTAGCGATCGCGCGACGGTTTCCTGAAAGCTAGCTGCTACATCTGCCACGGGTACTTGTCCACCATCTTTTTCTAACTGCTGCACTAAACGCAATACAGCCGTTTTTAACCCACTAAAACTCGCATCATAACGATGGAATCCCCCACCAGGTAAAGAAACTTTTCCTTCTGGTAGAGCAAAGGCTTGGGGATTTCCCTGTTGTGCCAACTTGTCAATTATTGGGCCACCCGGATAACCCAGCTTTAACAATCGCGCCACTTTATCAAAGGCTTCCCCCGCAGCATCATCACGAGTTTGTCCCAGAGTTTCGTAACTACCACAATCCTTGACATAAATCAAGCTTGTATGTCCGCCAGAAACTAATAAACTCAAGAAAGGGGGATTTAAACTTGGTTCGCTCAAATAAGTTGCGTAAATGTGACCTTCGAGGTGATGAACTCCCAAAAATGGTTTGTTATGTACCATAGCTAGGGTTTTGGCCGCAGTTAACCCCACTAACAGCGCTCCTACGAGTCCAGGGGCAGAAGTGGCGGCAATTGCGTCAATTTTCTCCCAGTTTAGTTGGGCTTGCTCTAAGGCTTGAGCGATCGCAACATTTATCGTTTCCAAGTGTTTACGAGACGCTACTTCTGGCACTACCCCGCCATACTGCTGATGGACTAGAATTTGCGAGGCGACAATACTGCTGCAAACTTTACGATTGTTAACAATTGCGACTGCTGTTTCATCACAACTGGTTTCTATTGCTAAAACGGTTGTCATTGAGGGTGGGGAGTAGGGAGTGGGTAGAGACGCGATTAATCGCGTCTGTACGGAGTAGGGAGTTTCAAGTTATGAGTTTTGAGTTTTGAGTAGAACAAACAAAATCTTGCTTGTTTACTACCGTAAAATAAAACTTATTATACTCAGTACTTTATAACTACCCTACTACAATCAATTATTATGAACCTATCCCACTAATAAGATTTGTGCTAAAAAGCTTAAGCTGATTGAGAACTAAAAACGAAAAATCAAGGTTTTCCAGCACATTTTACGAAAAGAAGTAGGGATTTTTAGAATAGTGGGATAGGTTCATCCTCAGCACTCCCCATTCTCCATTCCCCACTCCCCACTCCCCACTCCCCACTCCCCACTCATCTTGGTTGAGAAGCTTTAACTTTTATTTACTTAAACTTTACTCGGTTCCCACCCAAGAGTATGATGACTTCCTAGTTATGCAAATAAACAACTGTACAAGCCGCTTCGTTTTGTACATAAAACTTTTTGTTTTGTAGTAAAAGGAAACAACTCTATGCGACGATTGTTTGCTTTGATTTTAGCGATTTGTCTTTGGTTCAATTTTGCCTCCCCAGCAAAAGCTTTAGGGGCTAATTTGACACCGTGCAAGGACAATCCCGCTTTTCAACAGCTAGCAGCTAATGCCCGTAACACCACTGCTGACCCCGAATCCGGGATAAAGCGATTTGAGCGTTATTCTCAAGAACTGTGTGGTCCTGAGGGTTACCCCCACTTGATTGTTGATGGTAGTTTAAATCATGCTGGTGACTTTTTGATTCCCAGTATTCTGTTTCTCTATATTGCTGGTTGGATTGGTTGGGTAGGTCGTGCCTACCTACAAGCGATCAAGAAACAAGGTAGCAATGTGGAATTGAAAGAAGTAATCATTGAAGTTCCTTTGGCACTGCCAATTATGCTCTCAGGCTTTACTTGGCCCCTAGCAGCCATAAAAGAATTTCTGTCTGGTGAATTAACAGCTAAAGATACAGAAATCCCCATTTCGCCACGCTAACCCTTCTGACAACTTTTGATTTATTTGGGAGAATGATTCATGCAGCAAAATTATTTCGTGAAATATCTATCCTTGGGACCAGTTTTGCTTTTTGTCAATTTGTCTTTAACAGCCGTTTTGTTGATTTTATTCAACTATTGGTTTCCTGACCTACTTTTCCACCCACTACCATAAGTTGAAGAGAGGATTTAAAAATTTTGTTAGCTGTTAGTTGACAATTAACTAGTAACTAGTTACTACTAGGACTTACGCAAAAACCCTCTCAAACTCTCATTCCTCCGTGACCTCTGCGTCGCGCCAGTTGCTTGGCTGTCGGGGAACCCGCCCAACGCACTGGCTTCTCTGTGGTTCGTTTTCCGTTACCTGTGCGTAAGTCCTAACTACTAACAAAATAGTTCTTTGAAACTCGTGATGCTGGGAACAGCTTACGAGTTTCATACTTTTGAAAGCAGCTAAATTAACTTTTCTAAACTTCCCAGTCAAAAAGCATCTTTAGCCTCAATTATTATTAATATAAAAATGCCACCATTTTAAATTTAGAGGCGAACATAAAATATGGCACAAGCAGTAGATGCATCAAAAAATCTCCCTAGCGATCCGAGAAATCGTGAAGTTGTTTTTCCCGCATTTCGCGATCCACAGCTGGGTAATCTAGAAACCCCA
>NZ_JAIVFR010000206.1 GCF_020829685.1 Nostoc sp. CHAB 5715
AGCGTTTGATAATGCCAGGCATATCTAGAGTTTTAGCGACCGCATATTGGTTGGGACACTGGCCGAATGGGGGAAAAGTTGGGTATGCTTGTTTTAAGAGCTTGATGACAACCGGTAGGCGTAAGCGAAGCTCGCCGAAGGCATCGCTTCTTCTTTTTGTTTGGCTTCGACTTCGATCCACGGTGATTGGTGGTAGACGTTGGGCATATCCGTAATCAAGTTGCTGTGTTTTCTGTCATTAAAAGCTTGCTCACCATTAGAAATATGGACTAATTGCCAATCTGGATTTGTCCAAGTTTCTCCTGCGGCGTAAAACATGGATGCGACACTCGGATGATCGTAGCTATCTAAATTTTCGTGGCAAATATGGTGATGGGCATCAAATACCATTGGCACGCTAGCTTGCTGACATACTGCTAAAATTTCGTCGACACTATAGGCGTATTCATCATTTTCTAGAGTCAAGCGGCAAATGATATTTTCTGGTAGTTCGGAAATGACTTTTACTAGTTGTTCAGCCCGTTGAGATTTGCCACCATGAATATTCATCAATGACCAAGGCGATCGCGGTAAGCCCAGTAAGTCAAGTATACGTGCATGTCCTGCTAAATTATTAATACTTGCTTGTACCACTTCGGGAGAATCAGAACTCAGCACTACATATTGATCTGGATGCAACACCATTCTTATGCCCAATGCATTTGCTCGTTGACCGATTGTTGCTAAATCAGCGCTCATTGCTTCTAATATATTTGCGCCGATTTTGTCTTCTAAGTCACTTAGAGGAAATATTGCTGAAGACATCCGGTAAAGCTGAATTTGATTCTGCTCACAAAAGGAAAGGGCGTCATGCAAGCGCTGTAAGTTATGCCGATACAGTTCACTTAGGGCGCTTTGGCGATCGCTAAGGGAAAGTTTTAAGTATCGGGTGCGCGTCATTGTCCGAAAGCGCACTTTTTTGTCAGAGGTGATGCAAACTAGCCCTAAATGGGGCAGTTTATTTTTGTGGCACTGCTGTGCATTAGGTAAATTTTGAAACTCGATTACGGTCATTAGCTAATACTAACTGTTGCCTGCTTTGAGCCATTCTTTAATCTAAACAAGTTTTACTACTAGCTTACGAGTATCTAAAGAATGAAGTCTTATACCAATTTAATGTGAAGCTGCACTAAATGAGTAACTCTCTATTCTTGGCGCTCTTGGCGTACTTGGCGGTTCGTTTAATATTCTACGCATCTTCATACAGAATTGGTATTAGATTTTAAAGAGCGATCGCTTTTCGTGGCGTTCTGCTTGGGTGATAATTAATTTAGCAATAGTCTTTTACAGACGACAATTAAAAACTTGATTTGCAGTCAGATTAAAAGTAGGAAATATAGAAGAAACAATTTGCTCATCTTCTCTAAATTGAGTTATTTGATATTCTCCTTCAATGAGTTGATAAACTGAGATAGTAGGTTGCTTAGGATTACCAATGAACCGCCTACCACCTAAAGCAGCATAGTCAATTATCCAATATTCTTGGATACCCATCTCCTCATAATCAGAAGATTTTCTAAAATAATCATCTCGCCAGTTTGTACTGACAACTTCTACAATTAATTTTATAGAACTAGCATTTTCAATAATCGACTCACTTTCCCATCTTGGCTCATCAGTAATCTTTTCTTCATCCAAAACAATAATATCTGGTTCATATCCAGATTTTTTATCTAAAGTTTTGACTATAGATTCTCTGGGGATAAACCAAATATTTTCTTTATCTAAGTTACTGATAGCTATATTGAGTTGCTTAATTACAAAGCCAGCTACTCTTGAATGTTTTCCCCTTGGTTTTGGCATCTCAACAATTACTCCATCATGTAACTCATAACGTATCTCTGATTCTGGATACCATTTAATAAATTCATCAAAGGTTATGGGTTTGGTTAAGGCTTGAGTCATTGGTTTCTATGCTGATCTAATTTAGAAAGCGATCGCTACTTACTCTCATTTTAGAATAGCCTCATCGTTGCCAGTGCCATCGGGGTAAGTCATATTCTGGGCGCATTCCCAGGCTAAATTGTAGTACTCATCATCCAATCGCCAATAACCAGTTAAAGCTTTGACTACCTCAAAGCGATGCTTATTATTCTGTAGAATTTTCCCTAACCTATATGCTACCTGCCTACGGGTGTCGTCATCCACAGTAATTGATTGCAGCAGTTGCATCAAGGCGGCGATCGCAATTTCACTGCCAGGGTCGATTTACCCTAAGCTAGATGCTGCCAGCCAAGCATTTATTATGAATGCGACGGCATTTGTTATAAATGAGTACACAATTGCTGTAAATGAGTATCCATTTATAATTAATGCTTAATTTGTTTGATTAAATTTTAAGCATTTATTATGAATGCGACAGTAATTGCAGCAAATGAGTACGCATTTATAGCAAATGCTCTAACTGTTGTTGCTAACATACCAATATTCGTAACATCTGCCTCTATCTTTGGAACAAATGGGCAAGCTATCGTTACTACTGCAAATTTATTTGTAACGTCGCTAGCGATCGCCTTTTCATTGCCAGGGTCAATTTTCCCTAAGCTACATGCCACCTTGATTTGACCTGAGCTAATTAACTTACCACCTAGCGTCCATGTAGCATCACCAATGTTTTCGCCGATTTTCTCTTGTGCTTTAGTCCAAAGTGTAGTTGCGATCGCAGTAGCAACAGCAGTCAGTGTTACAGTTACCATAAAAAACTCCACCCACAAGGGGATGGAGTTTTTGGGCATGGGGAATCGGGGATGGGGCATGGGAAGAAACTACCAATGCCCTATGCCCTATGCCCCAAGCGACGGGGCGACTATCCCGGAACACCCACTCTTGGGATGGAGTTTCCCGTCGCTTTCAATAAATTCACTACAAATTGAGTTTATATAGAAATTATTTCAATTCACACAAACAGTATGACGCAAAAGCTAGGCAATTATTACTGACATAACTCAGTTTCTTAACCCGCGCAGGCGGGTTTTGTTTGTGTAGCCGCGACTTCTAGTCGCCAAGGCACTAGAGCGTTACGCCAAAAGCTAACGCACCCTACGAAAATATATGAAACCTAGTTATGAATTATTAATTAGACGCGCCCTTTTCTGCAACAGTACAAATCATTTCCTCCAACGTTTGCAGTAACTCTTGCTCGTTATAAGGTTTAGAAAAGTAAGCCTTAGCACCCAATTGCATTGCCAATTGCCGATGTTTATTACTACTACGAGAAGTCAGCATTGCAACAGGAATATTTTTTGTATTAACGTCTGAATTTACCTTACCTAAAAAGCCATAACCATCAAGGCGAGGCATTTCAATATCACAAATTACCGCCTCTACTTTCAATCCACTATGGAGTTTGTCTAAGGCATCTTGACCGTCTTTAGCTTGCTCTACTTGATACCCTCCTTTTTCAAGGGTCAGGGCTAAAAAGCGGCGAACGTTAATTGAGTCATCTACAATTAAAATTGTGCCTTTCTGTTTAACAGATGCTGCTGAGATTTTGTCTTCATCAAAAATCAGGAACGGTGTTTTTAACCTTGCTGATGGTAATTGAGTACCTTTAGGAGTCCGCCGATTTGTAGCAATCCAATACAGCAACTCATTGACATTAACTAGTGGCACTACTCGACCATCACCGAGAATTGTGCAGTTGCTGAAGCCTTCAGGTAAAGGTATATTTCCCTCCACTTGGCGAATCGCAACTTCCTGTTCACCCCAGCAACGGTCTATTTGGATTGCTACTGGCTGATTATTACCTTTAACTACTAAAACGCTGTTAGCATTAATTGCTGCCGGAGTTTCTAATTCTGAGCGATCGTAGCGCAGGCAATTAAACTCTAAATAAGGAGTCAAGCGAATTAATGGCAGCATGTTTCCTTGCCAATTTAGGACTTCGCTACCTGCCATTTGGAAAACTCGCTCGTCTTGGAGTAAGGATATTTCTGAAATGACATCTGTGGGAAATGCCAATAGCATTTTGTTGATTTCTACCAGCAGAACTCGTGCAACGGAAAGGGTAAATGGTAGTGATAGGGTGAAGGTAGTACCAACTCCTGGTTCCGTATCAACTTTGACATCTCCTCGAATCTGTTTGAGGTTGTTACGAACTACATCCATGCCGACACCGCGACCAGATAATGCTGTGACTTGTTCGGAGGTGGTAAAACCTGGTTCAAAAATTAGTGATAACAGTTCTTCATCAGTAGCATTAGCGAGTAGAGAAGCATCCAATCCCATAGCTAAGGCGCGGGTGCGAATTTTCTCTAAAGAAATGCCCCAACCATCATCACGGATAGTAATGAGGGTGCGATTGCTGCGGTGAGTAGCTGTAATTTCAATCAATCCTTGTTCTGGTTTACCTAGAAGGCGGCGGGTGTTAGAGTCTTCGATACCATGATCAAAAGCGTTCCTTACCAGATGCATTAAAGGTTCGTTTAAAGCTTCTAAAATGCTGCGTTCAATTAAAGTGTTGCCACCTTCAATTTTTAACTGAACATTTTTCCCATATTCTACATTTAAATCGCGCAAGGCTCTGGGAAAACGCTCAATTAAATCGGACAGAGGCCGCATTCGGATGTGATTTAACTTTGTTTGTAACTGTTTGGATGTTTTATTTATTTTACGAGCAATTTGGTCTGTATCATCTACACTGAGTTGCACATCAGTTGTTACTTCCTGTACTTGAACAATGGTTTCCATAACTTCCTGCGATCGCAGGTTTAAATCGTTATAGCAATCCATTTCTAAAGTATCAAATTCTCTCTCTATACCTTGTGTTTGTTGGTTATTTTCAACTTGTACCCGCACCCCAGCCGACATCCCAGCTTGAGTAGAAATTTTGTCATAAGCTATCCGTAATGCCTGGTTTTCGCGGTCGAGAACTTGGACTCGCTGGTTGAGGTTACGAACGAGTTTGCGTAATCTTTCTAGTTGCGAGTTTAACCCATTTCGCTGGACAATCAGTTCGCCAAATAAATCATTAATTTGCTCTAGTTGTTTGCTGGGAACTCGGACGCTATTTTCGTGAGTTTCCCGCTCTTTAGCAACGCCATGCTCCCCTTTACCTTCGCCATATCTGGCATCTGGAGGAATATTTTCTCTAGCAGATATTGTATTATGATCAGTGACATTGGTAGCATTAACATCATCGGCAAATTCTACATCTACAAATGTAAAATTAGCAGCGATTGCTTCATGATTAGTCCAATTTTCTCTAATGTTTTCTAGTGGCCAAACAGATGTTGACACTACTTCTGTGTCTGTGGCAATATGTGGTATTATTTCTGCTGGTAATAGTGGCTGAGATTGGGTATAACTACTATTGAAGTCAAGTTCTGTAGGTAAGTTATCTAATTGATTCGTCAGCACCAAAGCTTGCGATCGCCGCCATGCTTGCAATGCTAAACGGGCAATTTCAGGAATGCGCGAACTGCTAACAGTTTCCAATTGCTGGGTTACTGACTCACAAAGCTTGGTAAAAGCTGCCAACTGGAGCATTTCACCCAAACCGCCCAATTCTGCTGCCATTATGACAACTTCTTCATGCAATCCGGGCTGTTTGCTATCTGCCAATATAGATTCTAGACGCTGCAAACATTCTTCTACTTCTGTGCCAAATAGTAAGGGGATAACGTCTTGGCCATCTTCTGGGGATAGCATGGTTGAGGCATCTTCAGGGGTAGGATCACCCAAGCGATCGTGCAACTCATCAAAAATTGGGTAACAAAAGGTTGCTAACCACTGATCTTCGACAACATTTCCTTCTGCAAGCAATTCTACAATCTGACGCAGCCAGTCAACTCCAGATAGCAATAAACTTTGCAACTGAGTATCAATTTCGAGAGAATTTTTTTTAGTTTTTAAAACTTTAAAGGAATCCTCCAAACGATGAGCTAAATGACTTAGGGATTTAAATCCCATCATCCCCGCGCCACCTTTGATAGAATGAGCGGCCCGGAGTGCAGCATTGATTTTATCTAAATCAATGCGGTTACTAGTATCGATTTCTAGTAATACTCCTTCTAAGGTATTTAAGTAATCAATTGCTTCTTCCAGAAACTGCATCTGGATTTCTAGTTCTTTGTCTTGTAACATAGTTTTTGTTAATAGTCATTGGGCATTGGGCATTGGGCATTGGGCATTGGGCATTGGGCATTGGGTATTGATTATTAGTCCTTTGCCCTCACAAATGACAAATGACAAAGGACTAATGACTAATAACTAATTTGTAGCGTCACCGATGCTTCTACTTGCTGTTCACCACCAACGATAGGGGTGGAAGCATCAGTATTGGCTAACTTTGAAGCCTCAGCCCTTAAAAACATCGGTGGTGGAGGCGCACTGGCATTATTAACTTGAATGCTCACCACTTCTTTGGATTTGAAACCCAAGGCACTGAAAACAGCATCAGCTTGCTGTTGGGCATCTTGGGTAGCTTCTTTTAATGCTTGTTTTTGAGCAGCCGCGATCGCTTCATCATTAGCAACAAAACTAATACCATTAATTTCTGTTGCACCCGCTTTCACTGCATCATCCAATAATGTACCAGCTTTCTCGGTGGTAATGCGAAAACTCACAATGTTATTAGCAGCATAGCCTGTAATCTTCTGCACATTATTCGTGTAGCTGTAAACTGGATTAAGTCGGATACCAGTAGTTTGTAATTTTTCAACATTTTGGCTCTTGAGGAACGCAACTACAGCCGATGACCTCCGGGCGGCTTCTTGCTGTACCTCCTGGGCTGTTTTCCCTTGAATCTCCACTCCTAAACTGACTTGGGCTAGGGTTGTAGGAATTGTTTCTACTCCGCGACCACTGACACTAAGAGTTCGCCATAATTTCTCTTTTTCTTGTGCCAATGTAGGCAGTGTAAAAGTTACACATAATATCATTGCTAAAGGCAGTATTTTCCACAAGTTTCCATTGGGAAACTGAGAACCGGGTAAAACGGCTCTAGTCATAAGATTTGCACTCCTCAAAGTATCCAGAGATGTTTTTAATAAGCGTATGTAGCAATCTTCTGGTGGCTGTTGAGAGTCAACAGTCACCACAAGTTTTTCACAACTCAAGTGCGATCGCTAGATAGGATTTGTATGTTCTTACTTTGACACTGCGATCGTCAAAAGCTGAAATGGTTACATTTTTGGAAACTAAAAAACACAAATTAATTTAAATAAGCTGCCAATAGCATTTCCATAGGATGTTTTTCAGAAACGCGTCAAAATCAAAGAGAAGGATTTTCACGAAACCCATGCATTTGTTAAATCCAATCAGCTTCTCTTTTCCTCTGCTGGCTACCGCAACACAAGCCGCAGACAGTTCAATGGTAGTAGCAGCAGTGTTACTAAGCTTAGTAGTCGTTTATCTCGCCAGCAAAGTTGGTGGAGAGTTATCAAACCAAGTGGGTTTACCGCCTGTCTTAGGCGAACTCGTAGGTGGTGTGGCAGTTGGCATCTCTGTTTTCCACCTTTTAGTGTTTCCAGAGGGCGGCACAGACAGTTCTAACTCTTTGATCATGTCCTTCCTGCAAATCACTGCTGGTTTAACGCCTGAAGCCACTCCAGCCGTGTTTGCAGCGCAGTCTGAGGTCATTTCCGTTTTGGCAGAATTGGGTGTGATCATCCTACTGTTTGAAATCGGCTTGGAATCGAACTTAAAAGATTTAATGGCAGTTGGTATCCAAGCCACCGTCGTCGCAGTAGTGGGGGTAGCAGTACCCTTTGCAGCTGGTACTGTGGGACTGATGACTTTATTTGGAATTGCTGCTGTACCCGCAATTTTTGCCGGGGCGGCTTTGACTGCCACTAGTATTGGGATTACTTCTAAGGTGCTGTCAGAATTGGGGCGACTCAATTCTAAAGAAGGGCAGATTATTTTGGGTGCTGCCGTAATTGACGACGTTTTGGGAATCATCGTTTTAGCGGTAGTTGCCAGCCTAGCTAAAGATGGCGTGGTGGATGTGAGCAAAGTTATTTATTTGATTATCAGCGCCACTGGTTTTATTTTGGGAGCAATCCTACTAGGGAATGTTTTCAATAAGTCCTTTGTAGCGATCGCTGATCAACTCAAAACACGCGGTGGACTGGTGATACCAGCATTCATCTTCGCTTTTGCTATGGCATACCTTGCCGCCGTCATCCACCTAGAAGCAATTTTGGGAGCTTTTGCGGCGGGTTTAGTCCTAGAAGAGACAGAGAAGCGCAAAGAACTGCAAACGCAAGTTTGTCCCATTGCCGATATGTTAGTGCCAATTTTCTTTGTGACTGTTGGGGCAAAAACCGATTTGGGAGTTTTAAACCCAGCAATTCCCGATAATCGGGAAGGTTTAATTATGGCAACTTTCCTGATCACAGTAGCCATTCTCGGTAAAGTAATCACAGGCTTAAGCGTGTTTGGTCAACCGGAAATCAACCGTTTAGCGATCGGTGTGGGGATGATTCCTAGAGGGGAAGTTGGATTAGTGTTTGCTGGTGTCGGCGCAGCCAGTGGCGCTCTCTCGAAACCATTAGGGGCAGCAATCATCATGATGGTTATCTTGACAACCTTTTTAGCTCCTCCTTTGTTACGATTTGTATTTCCAGACCCAAAAACTGCGGATTCAGGTTCAGACAAACTGATTTTAGATGGTTCCTCTGGAACCTCGCTGGTAATTGAACCACCTCAATCAAGAGTGCCAGCATCAAATGACAGTGGCAATTTGGAAGTAACCCCAGAATCTAGCGATCGCTAATCTTTGGGAATCGGGAATGGGGAATGGGGAATAGGGAATAGGGAATGGGGAATGGGGAATAGGGAATAGGAAGAAACTTGTTCAATAACTCTCCCTCATCTCCCTCATCTCCCTCATCTCCCTCATCTCCCTCATCCTCCCCCTGCCCAATGCCCAAAACTTATT
>NZ_JAIVFR010000207.1 GCF_020829685.1 Nostoc sp. CHAB 5715
AGCTTCCGCCTTCCTTGCAGCAACTTCCGCCTTGACGTTTCCGTGTTTCGCGCAGCCTGTAGCAGCTTCCGCCTTCCTTGCAGCAACTTCCGCCTTGACGTTTCCGTGTTTCGCGCAGCCTGTAGCAGCTTCCGCCTTCCTTGCAGCAACTTCCGCCTTGACGTTTCCGTGTTTCGCGCAGCCTGTAGCAACTTCTGCCTTCACGTTTCCGTGTTTCGCGCAGCCTGTAGCAGCTTCCGCCTTCACGTTTGAGTGTTTCGCACAGCCTGTAGCAGCTTCGCCTTTAATATAGCGCTTCTCGCTTGAGTCCAATACAGACCTAACCCCCAACCCCTTCCCTGCAAGGGAAGGGGAGCAAGATTCAAAGCCTCTCTCCTTTTAGGAGAGAGGTTTGGAGAGGTCAAAGTGTATTGCTTCCATTCGAGAACCGCTATATAACGTGAGTTTAATTACTGCGATCGCATACATCACCAACCAAAATTACTGATTTGACTTTGTTTGGAGAGCGATCGCAATTGGATTACTCTTGTACCTAAGACCAGCCCTTTCAAGGTGAGCAAAAAATTTAAAAAATTAAAGATTATTTTCGGTATTTTACCTTCGCGATCTTCGTGTCAACTCTTGGAGACGCACTCGCGTTCGCGGTTCAAAATATTTTTTATACCACGTTCGCGTAGCGTCTCGTAGAGAAGACGCGAAGTACACGAAGAAAACCCTCAGCTTTCAGCTTGCACCTTGAAAGGGCAGTCCTAATTACCAGAAAACCCCGTGAAGAAGGCAGAAGGCAGAGGGCAGAAGGACTGCAATTGTCAGGGCATTTTACAGCCGTTAAGATAGCTTAAAAGAAATAACCCCACCAGGCGATTATAAATCGTCGCATCTTTAGGAGAAACTATCTTGGCAGATGTAATTTATCAAGCACAGCCACCCTTAGAATTTATTCCTCCGGCGTTTAACCCGTTATTTTTACGAGTCGTCCATCTGTTGCTACCGAGTTGGATAAACTGGAAAACAGCTATTACTCAAATTGAAGCAGACAACGTAGAGGTTCTGGTGGATCTCTATCGCCAGTTTCAGGAGGGTAAGATCCGTTTTATGCTGGCATTTCGCCATCCTAAAACAGAGGATCCACTTTCTTTGGGCTACTTGCTATCTCAACTCGTGCCAAAGGTAGCACGATCGCAAGGTACAGCGCTACAATTTCCAATTCACGCTCATTTTATCTATGATCGCGGCATTCCTCTATGGGCAGGTTCCTACGTTGGCTGGATTGCTTCTCGTTTAGGTGGTACTCCGATTCAGCGAGGTAAGGCTGACTGGACGGGGTTACGTTCGGCGCGTGACTTGTTCGCCAATGGGAAATTTCCGATGGCGGCTGCGCCAGAGGGTGCAACCAATGGTTTATCGGAGAATATCAGCCCCCTAGAACCTGGTATCGCCCAATTAGGCTTTTGGTGTGCTGAAGATTTGCACAAAGCTGGACGCAACCAACAGGTTTTAATTGTACCAGTTGGGATTAAATATAGTTACGTTGATGCTCCTTGGGATGCGATCGCTAATCTTTTAACTGAATTGGAAGCGGCTAGTGGTTTACCTGTGAATCCAGCAGAAAATGCTTCGATAGAGTCGCTTTATCCCCGGTTGTTGACTTTGGCAGAACATTTACTTTCGTTGATGGAAAAATTTTACACGCGCTTTTATCATCTCAAGCTGCCAGAGATGAAAACAGTAGTAGGAGAAATTGAAGATAGAAATGAAGCATTAGCAGTTCGGTTACAAGCTTTATTGAATGCGGCGCTATTAATATCAGAACAGTATTTTGATTTGCATTCAAAAGGTACTTTAAGTGACCGATGTCGGCGGGTAGAACAAGCTGGGTGGAATTATATATTTAGAGAAGATTTTAAGGATGTCAAAGGAGTCTCTGCTGTAGAGAAAGCTTTAGGCGATCGCGTTGCTGAAGAAGCGAATGCGCGGATGTGGCACATGCGTTTAGTAGAAAGTTTTGTGGCTGTTTCTGGTAATTATATTCGTGAAAATCCCACGGTAGAAAGGTTTGCTGAGACGACTTTAATTTTATGGCGGATGATTGCTAAAATAAAAGGCGATAAAGGTTTACAGCGTCCGCAATTGGGTAAGCAAAAAGTAAAAATTACTGTGGGTGAACCCATATCTATTTCTGAGCATTATCCGGCGTATAAGGAAAATCGGTTGGGTGCTAGACAAGCTGTTGCTGATGTGACGAATGATTTACAACACGCGCTGGAAAGTTTGATTTAAAAATTAATATGAGGAATTGATGATGAGCAATATTACTATATCTAATCTTGATGATGACATCAAATATCGTCTACAGAAACGAGCCGAAAAACATGGTCGTTCCCTCGAGGAAGAAGCTAGAGAAATTCTTTATCTGGCTCTAACAAAAAATCACAACCATCGCTTCAACTTAGCTAATATACTTGAGGAACGTTTTGCGAATTTGGGAGACTTTGAATTACCAGAAATTCCTAGAGAACCTATTCGCACCGTATCAACATTTGAAGAATGATTCTTCTTGATACAAATGTTTTGTCAGAATTAATGAAGCTTAAAAAGTCTGAACTAGTTCGTAGTTGGGCTGCTGAACAATCATTAATGAGTCTGTTTACCACAACAATCACTCAAGCGGAAATTAATTAACAAGTTTGCAGTTGGAGAGATTAATTATGGAAACTACAACTAAAAGACAAGAGTTGTTAAAAGCAATCACTCAAAGACTAGAACAGGCTTATGAAGATACTTTAGAAGATGTTCTAGAACTGTTAGATATTAGGAAAGCAGAAGACGAAGAGGATATTAAAGCCTTTGATGAAGCTGAAAATGAACCTACTATTACTTGGGAACAGTACAAACAAGAATTAGAATCGTGACTTATCAAATAGAAATTTCTAAGAGGGCTGCGAAACAATTAAAAAAATTATCTGCTGATATTCGAGATAGAATTAACAGGAAAATTTTAGAACTTGCTGATAATCCGCGTCCTAGCGGCGTTGTCAAGCTAGAAAATACGGAGAATAAATATCGTATTCGTGTTGGCAATTATCGGATTTTGTACGAGATTCTAGATGATGTGCTGATAGTTAAAGTTGTCAGAGTAAGGCATCGAAGAGATGTTTATCGAGATGAGTAGATTGTCAAGTTAATACTAAGTTTTCAATCTGGTTTGGCAGCAATTTTAAAATAACATTCCAGAAAATATCTTAGATAAATCAAGTGATAAATCAGGTAAACATGGCAGATTAACTGATTCATTTGGTAGATAAATAAACTTGCGGCGATAACCAAATTTAACTTGCATCTGATAAGGTTCGCTGTAGCACTCTAGATAATTATCTACTAAATTAAATATCCAATAATCAGAAATACCTGCTTCGGCATAAATAAGTAGCTTTTCCTCTTGGTCATATTTTAAGGATGAATCAGCAATTTCAATTAAGAGTAAAATATCAGATGGGCTAGGATGATTCGCTAGATAGTCATCATCTCTATTTTTTGCAATTACTCTATCTGGTTCAGGCTCACTGTTGTTAGACAAAGTAATTGGTTGTTGTCCTCGCAGTGTTGCGCGATCGCCTACTAGTTTATATAATTCTCGTTCTAGGCGTGTTTCACAAACAGAGTGCGGTGTACCTTTTGCTGCCATCTGGATTATTTCACCCTTAATTAGCTCAACTCGGTCATTCTCCTCAAAGAAGCCGAGTTCAGTTAGACGGTGATATTCAGCTATAGTAAAGCGTTTAGCAGTGGTAAGGCTCATAACAACTACGAGAATGCAGAGTTATTTTTATCTTAATTGACAAGGGTGCTATATAGACGATACTTACAAGAAATTGGGGTAAAAATTTTACCCCTAAAAACTTGCGTATTATTTTAAGAATAGCTATAGGACTCATATTTAATTTTTGAAAAAAACTCAGTACACCTTTATTCCTTCTTCCCAATCCCCAGTCCCCAGTCCCCAGTCTCTACGAGTAATTCAGGAATCAAATCGGATTGCTATAGAGAAGATTATTACTCTGTTAAGTGACTTTCTAGCAAAGATGCGATCGCTTCAGGATGAATATTTTTGTATTTCTTTTTACCAAGGTGTAAAACACAGTTGGGGGCGCTGCTACAGCATTTTTGGCAACTAGTATGTTCAATGGTAACTTTGTCTAACAAACCGCGATCGCACAAAGTTTTTTCTAATTCTGATAATAACCCTTTACCACCACGCTTGAGGCAACCGCCCTTTTGACATACCATAATCCTCGCTTTGGTTTGAGGTGGTAAATCTTGTTTTGGACACGCATCAATTGGTGTCACCCGATAGGCTTTAATTTTTATTTTACTTGTGCGCGAGTCTATCTTACTATGCCCACAAACGCGAACTTGCTGCCCAGGGATTAAGGATGAACTTAATAACCGACGTAACTCTTTAGGCAGTTTAATTTCCACATTTCCAGATGGAACCGCCAATTGCAAATATTTATATTTTCCTGGTTCACCACCAACAAAACCTAGTAACTGTCCCTCAAGGTTCAACTCTGATAACGTCAAATATTTGTCACCCATGATTGATAAAAAGTTAGGAGTGGGGAGTAGGGAGTGGGGAGTAGGGAGTGGGGAATTGGGAATTGGGAATTGGGCATTTCTCCCTCATCTCCCTCATCTCCCTCATCTCCCTCACTCCCCACTCCCCACTCCCCATTTTTTTACGCGAGGCGTTTCGCTTCTACTGTTTGAGGTAAACTTGCTGTGTCTGGCAATTCACGAAATTCCAATTCCCAACCATTTGCTAGGGTGAGAACCTTGCCATCATTTCCATCAGTTTGTTTGATGACTTCTTCTTCAAGGTCTTTTTTAGCAACGTAAACTACTAAAGTACCGGCATCATTCATGCGTAGCATTACTTTCATGAGATTCCTCAACAGATTCTAGTTCTTTTTTCTTACAGCCGACGACGAACCCTGTTTCTAAGAAATGCACAGCATATATATAGGAAGTCTGCAAATATGTGCCTATACTCGCTATGTAGCCGATATCTCCTTTGTTCACCAAAACTTGCCCAACTTCTTTACCAGGAAAAGTACCATCGTTCTTAAGCAGTTTCCGAACTCTGACTTTTTCACCAATTTCAAAAGCAGGTGGCAAATTTAGTTCTAATTCATCACGTTGCATGAGAGTACCTCTGTTCTCTGACCAAATTCAATAGTTCTTCTGTCGTCAAACTGCGTTTTTTCTGTACCGATTGATGACGCACTGCATCTAAAACAGATTGGGTTTCTTGGGAGTTCAAGAAAATTCCATGCTGTTCTAGCAAGTTTGCAACCAAATGCCGTCCAGAATGTTTTCCTACTACTAAACGTCGTTCCCAACCCACTTCTTCGGGAGCAAATGGTTCGTAGGTGATGGGGTTTTGCATTACTCCGTGAGCATGGATGCCAGATTCGTGAGCAAAGGTATTTTCGCCAACGATCGCTTTCCAGGGTGGTACACTAGCACCTGATGCAGCTGCAACTAGTTGAGACAGTTCCAGCAAACTCGGTGTGTTGATGCCCAAATCAACGTTGTAGATGCGTTTGATCGCCATGACAACTTCTTCTAAAGCTGCATTTCCCGCCCTTTCACCTAATCCGTTGACTGTGGTATTCACTGATAAAGCTCCGGCTTTGATACCCGCAAGGGCGTTGGCAGTTGCCAGACCAAAATCATTGTGAGTGTGGATTTCTAAGGGAATCATCAAAGCTGAAACCAGCCGTTTTACCTTGGTGTAGGTGCTGAAAGGGTCGAGAACTCCTACGGTGTCGCAAAAGCGGAACCGGGATGCACCCCATTCTTGGGCATAAAGCGCTACATCTAAGAGGAAGTTTTCATCAGCCCTGGAAGAATCTTCTCCGCCGACTGCTACCCAAAAACCTTGATCGACGGCGAAGCTGATACAGTCTTTGAGTTTTTGCAAACTGACTCGCCATTGACCGTGGAATTTGGCGGCGATTTGGATACCAGAGACGGGAATGGCAATATGCACCCGGTTCAGACCGCAAGCGATAGAAGCCTTAATATCTGAGATGACGGCGCGGTTCCAGCCCAGGAGTTTTGCTTGTAAACCCAAGTTAGAAATTGCGGCGATCGCTCGTGTTTCTTCGTCACCCATTGCCGGTATACCGACTTCTAATTCGGGAATACCAATGGCATCGAGAAATTTAGCGATCGCAACTTTTTCTTCTAGGGTGAAAGCAACACCTGCTGCTTGTTCGCCATCACGTAATGTAGTGTCATTAATTATGATTTGATTCATTGCAAATATCCCTCTCTTGGAAGTATTCTTAATAACCTTTCTCTCTACAATTCCCAGCGATGGTAAATGCTAAAAATATCACAATTCATAATGTAGGATACATGATCCTTTATTATTGACCGATTATCAGCATCACATCTGTATGGCAGGGAACTAAAAACATGTATAATTTACTAATCGTTTTTACCGATGTCATTTGAAATTTCTTCGATTAGCAATGAACTGATATAGCTATTAGCAAACCCTGAACAAAGTAAAATACAGAATCCAGCAATTAAGGATGTAATCATCTTAGTAACCTCAGATTTTCTAGACCATTGGTGTATAATTTTGGCAGGTAATGGTACTCAAAGCTAAAGGGTTCAAATTAGCTAACTTTGTTCTGCTAGCCAGTCAAAAATCTTTCCTAGCTGCTCCAAGTCAACTAAACCATACTGCCAAAGGAGCATCGGTAGTGGGCCATTTTCTAATTCACGGTGTCGCAGAGCTACACCAATATCGGCATTTGAAAGTTCAAGTTCATTGTGCAAAAAATTCAGGAGTTTTATATCTCTGTTACGAGTCGCCATAATTGATTGAACTTTCAATTTTTTAATTTGGAAAAGAATTAAAAATCAGAAATTCCCAGTCTTGTTTGCTAATTTCATCTTTGTAATTGTCGCTAGATGTCAGGAAAATTTCAGATTTAGGAGACTGGATAAAATCTAAAACTCGGTTAATCTCCCTCAGTCTGCAACAAATTCTGCTAACGTACAGTAGCTTCAACTTCTAAAGCTATTCGAGCTTTGTGCATCTATAACAAAGAGGGGAGTGGGGTATGAAAAACTTTTCATTTGTACTTATGACTCATCACTGTAATGCCAGCAACGCTCTAGCCACTCTAATAATTCGTGGCGAGAAGCAAGAAATTGCATAACTGTACTACGAATCAATATTGCTTCGAGCAAATTATTCACTTGCACTCGTAAAGAACCATCGGGGGGACAGGAACTCTTAATTTTTAACTCTTGCAAACGGTGGTAGATTCGCCAGCGATCGCTCAAAGGAATCTGTAAAACGTGATTTGTCATTTGTCTTTTGTCCTTTGTCCTTTGTTAGTTGTCAGTTGTCCTTTGTCCTTTGTCGCTTGTCATTTGTCCTTTGTCATTTATCCTTTGCGAATGACCAATGACTAATGACTAATGACTAATGACCAATGACCAATGACTAATGACTCTTAACGCCTAAAGTTTGCAGTTGTTTTTCAAGTTGTTCAATGCGCGAGAGCAAAGAACGAATCACGGTTGCTTCCACATCGGGTAGCTTTCCATGTTCTAAAGGAGAAAGGCTGGCGTTTTCGTTTTGAGAAATAATTCGACCGGGAACTCCTACAACAGTGCGATCGCTAGGGACATTCTGCAAGACAATAGAACCTGCACCAATACGGACGCGATCGCCAATTTGCAGATTACCCAAAACTTTCGCACCCGCTCCGATTACTGCATTTTTACCCACTGTGGGATGACGCTTACCACTTTCTTTACCAGTTCCGCCAAGGGTGACGCCCTGATAAATCAGTGTATAGTCGCCGACGATCGCAGTTTCGCCAATGACAACACCCATTCCGTGGTCGATAAACACGCCCTGACCAATCTCTGCACCTGGGTGAATTTCAATTCCCGTCAAAAATCGCCCCAAATGAGAAATTAAGCGGGGGATAAAACTCACTCCTCGACAATGTAACCAGTGAGCAAGACGATGCAAACATAGCGCGTGCAATCCAGGGTAGCAAAACACCACTTCTAGCCAATTACGTGCTGCTGGGTCGCGCTCAAAAATAATGCGAAAATCACTCAATAATGGCTCAAAAAAAACGCCAGAGAGGAGATTTTTCAGCATGGATGTATGGGCAGAATCCTGCGTTTTGGTAGTCTGATGATCGCTAATACTGTCTAAAGACTGTTGCATCGGTAATGTCTATCTGGTAAAAAGATCCATCTGCTATTTTTATGCTTATATCAGGTGACTTCCAACTGGATAGAAAACCCAATGCTGATTGGATTTATTGGATTGATTAAGGTTGTACTCAAACGCCGAAACCTGTACCCCAAGATAAATTTTAAGTTTATCTTGGGGTACGGGTGCTAGTATTTAACGATGGAGGTACTAGTATTTTTGGGGCAGGGGTTAAGAATTTTTGTGCTCGCTACAAGAAACTTTACCTGTAAGCCTTTGCTAAGATTTCATCAAGATATTTTGCAATATATTAAGCTGTACTCAGATGCACTCAAATATGAGTTTGATCGGGCTACAAATGGATTTTTTGTATATGCTACTACTATTAGTATCCTATTATTTGGTTAGGCGAAAGACAGATTTCTTTATTTTCTTTTAGGATTTCCTGTCTGTATGTATATATACGTTTCAAAATATAGTTATCGCTCATAGTGAATATCTTATTATATAGATGTGTTGAAGGAAAGCATTTCAATTTTGCATTGGGATGGCGAATTCTTAAAAAATTGATAATTACTAAATTTTTCCCTCTTATAGCGCTTTTCAAGTAATTGAACTACACCACTCTCTACTCCCCACTCCCCACTCCC
>NZ_JAIVFR010000208.1 GCF_020829685.1 Nostoc sp. CHAB 5715
TCTCTCCTAAAAGGAGAGAGGCTTTGAATCTTACTCCCCAACGCTAGTAGGGAAGGGGCTCGGGGTTAGGTCTGTATTGCACTCAACAGAGAAGCGCTATATATCTTTGCATTTTGCTAGTATCATCCCACATAGGTAATGCGGTAATCAGGTAACTTTGGATGGAGAGATTAATTAAATCAGTGCGATTTTGGCTTTGTGCAACTATCCTAATTTTGGGTTTGATAGGCTGTGATGTCGTGCGACAAGCCGCTTCGCGTCTACGCTTTATGGGTACTTCTGGAGAACCAGTTGAACGAGTCAGCGATGGCGATACTTTAGTAGTGAAAGATACTAACGGCAAAAATCTTACCGTGCGTTTTGCTTGTGTAGATGCGCCAGAAATAGCTCATACTAACAAAGAAAAGCAGAGTAAAAGCACTAGCGATCGCAATCAATTTACTTGGGGTGTGAAAGCCCAAGAACGGGTGCAACAACTGGTGCAACAAGGAGGCGATCGCGTGACTTTGAATATCACCGATAGCGATCGCTATGGACGTAAAATTGCTGAAGTCCGTTTACAAAATGGCACTTTTGTGCAACAGGTATTGTTGCAAGAAGGTTTAGCAAAAGTATATCGTCCCTATTTAAACAAGTGTCCTAGTAAAGACCTAGTTCAACAAGCCGAAGCTGAGGCCAAGCAACAACGCCTTGGTGTTTGGAGTGATACTAAATTTGTGAATCCTTGGGAATATCGCAGCTTATATAAAAAGTAAAAACCCTAGCTGTTTCTAATTAAATGCACAACATTTTTTGGCATTGCATATTTGCGGTATTATCTTAGTACAGTTTTACATAAAAGCGTAGCGTTTTTAATGCAGGGGGATGCATTAGCATTGTATCGGAATGCATTGGTATTGCAGAGGGATGCATTAGCATTGTATCGGAATGCATTGGTATTGCAGAGGGATGCATTAGCATTGTATCGGAATGCATTAGTATTGCAGAGGGATGCATTAACATTGTATCAGAATACATTAGCATTTATCGGGACGCATTGGTATTGCAGAGGAATGCATTGGCATTGTGAGACTATTGGCAAATTTAATTTGCTACGAATTAATGAAATGCTGTACTTAACAACTTCCAAAATTCCCCCCCTGCTCCCCCTGCTTCCCCTGCTCCCCCTGCCCCCTGCCCCCTGCCCCCTGCCCCCTACTCTTCTCCCCAAGTTTGCAGTTGCAAATAAACTAGTACCAGCGTCACTGCTAGTAACACCGTCGCGGCGGCGGCAGCATAACCAAAATCAAATTGAGCAAAAGCCTCTTGGTAAATGTAATAAACCAACAAATTAGTCGAATTCAGTGGCCCACCACCAGTCATCACATAAACTTGCTCAAAACTCCGCAATGTAAAAATCGCGGTAGTGATGATTGCAAATATCACAGTCGGGCGCAATCCAGGGAGAGTAATATACCAAAATTGTTGCCAAGCATTTGCTCCATCCAAATCTGCTGCTTCATAACGACTGGGAGGAATTGCTTGCAACCCTGCTAAAAAAACTACCATATTGAAACCGAGTTGTTTCCAAATACTCATTAAAATAATTACCGGCATTGCCCAAAACGTGTCTGCTAGCCAGGGTATGCTTGGAATACCAAAAAAATCTAAAAGTCCGTTAACTGGCCCTGATGTCTGAAACAGCCAGCGAAATCCCAAACCAGCTGCCACTAGTGAGATAATTGAAGGCAGAAAATAGGCACTTCGCAAGATGCCCCGCAAGGGAATGGAGCGGTTTAATAACACTGCTAATCCCAAAGAGATAACTAAACTGGGAATGATAGTGGCAACAGTAAAATAAAAGGTGTTACCCAAAACTTGCCAGAAGTCGGGGTTGAGTAGCAAGCGCGTATAGTTTTTTAAGCCTATCCAATAAATACCTTTTAGAGTGAAACTACCAGCAGTGAAACTGAGGTAAAACAAATAAGCGATCGGCCAAATGATAAAAACGCCCAGCAAAATTAGTGCTGGTGTGAGAAAAATCCAGGCAGCTACTGTATCATTATCCAACCACGACTTAGTATATATTTTTGCCATCTATAATTTTTCCTCTTAGCTGTTATGACCTTCCGCCCTGATTCTACCCTTAGCTTGGTTTCTCCTAGTATTAGCGATCGCTTGGGTAAGTTCTTGGTTTATAGATGAGCTAGTTGTCAGACTCAATCTTCAGAAAAGATTTGATCGAATAAAGATCGCTTAACCCTAAACTCAATTTCAATAATCTGTTGGTAAAGACTATCAAGGCTCTCAATGCTAATTTTACCGTCTTTGTTTATCTTTTTGATAACGGCTAACGTTCCTTTGATACTCAAACCAAGTCTTTTAGCTTCTCTTCTGGCTGTTGAGTCGTCTAACAAAACATAATCTGCATTCAACTCAATCCCTAAAGCGATCGCTTCCGATTCTCCTTTACCCAATCGTTGATTTAAGCTGTTGAGGAGGGTTTTAAGGCTGGATGTGCGAACTTGAAGTTTACCAGTGTTGATTAGCGTTTGAATGGTTTGGCTAGCTGGATCTGACTTGGCGCTAATTTCCTCAGCAACAGATTGAGGAATGTAGAAATCATCAGGATATTCAATGAATTGATTCAGGTAGCTCAGTTTAGCGAGAAAAATCAGTGGTGATGAATTGAGAACAATTTGCATTCATTTAAGTAGATAAATATAATTAATTACACAATGTCATTGCGAATGCAGCGAAGCGAAGCAATCTCAATCCTTGCGATTGCTTCGCTTCTCTTCGAGACGCTAACGCGAACGCTCGCAATGACTGTAATTAATTTTGTGTAGTTACTTACCAGTTTTTTTCCACAGCAACATCTTCTTCAGAAAGGTAAGAAAATTCAATTCCCATAAGGTCTAGAATTTTGAGGAATTCTGCTGGTTCCAGTTGCATAACTTCTGCGGCTTTTTGAAGGCTGATTACTTTCGCAAGTAAAGCACCAAGTAAAAAGAGAAAATTTTCTTTCTGCTCGATGCTGTGGAATAGCTGAACTTCTAAGGCGATCGCTTGGGTAAGTTCTTGGTTCATAATTATCTCTACTTGGAGTCTTTACTTAAACTAAGTTTTGCGCGTATATTTTCCCGGTTTGTGCGTAGTTTACCGCACTTCGACAGGCTCAGTGACCACCGTAGGCATCGCTATTTTTCTGGAAACTCAAACCAATCCCAAATGCAATTTCAACGCCGCATCAATTAGTACCATCATATCTTCGTTTAAACTACCTAATACTTCACTAGTAATTCGTTGCTTAGAAATTGTTCGCACTTGCTGCGCCTGTACTTTAGAAGGTTTTGTTAAACCACTAATTTCTGGATTAAGCAGAACTTCAAAGGGATAAACACGGCTCACATTAGAAGTAAGCGGTAAAATTGTCACGGTAGTAGCAGCAATATTACTTATATCATTACTAACAATTAGCACTGGGCGACGTTTACCCATTTCTGAACCCATCACCGGACTAAGATTTGCGTAATAAATATCACCACGTTTCATCTGTTAAACCATCTGCCACTGTCACATCCCAATCGTTATCAACTTCAGCAGATGCTTCTCGGTAAGCTGCTTCTAATTCTCGGTTTCGCAACAATTCTAATGCTTCTTCAATTACTTGAGAACGAGATTTACATCCTTTATTTTGCTTGTAGTTTTCGACAAACTCAACTAAAAACGGTGGCAAGGAAATAGAGAGTTTTTCTACATTCATATTCGTACCAATTAGTAGCAAAAATAATTACTACTAATATCCTAGCTTAATCTCAAAGCCCAGCAGATCCGTTTGACTAAGTGGCTGTAACTACAATTTGTCGTTACAATCAGGTAAGCGTAGCTGTGTTTCAGTGATGGAGTTTGAATGGGATGAAGCAAAACGTCTTACTAATCTTCGCAAGCACGGAATCGATTTTATCGATATCCCAGCAGTATTTGATGAAGACACGGTGACGGTTGAAGACGATCGCTACAGCTACGCAGAGCAGCGTTTCGTCACGTTTGGCTTGTTGCAAGGGCGAGTCGTTGCTGTTGTCCATACAGATCGTGATGATTTAACCCGCATTATTTCTGCAAGAAAGGCAACCAAATATGAGCAACGAATCTATTTCGAGCAATTCTCAGACTGATTGGCAACGGCTTGATGCGATGAGCGATGAAGACATTGATTTATCAGATTGCCCGGAAATTACACCAGAACTGTTTGCTAAGGCTACAGTTCGGCGGGGTTTACCTGCGGCAAAAAATAAAGCACAGGTGACGTTACGCATTGACAGCGATGTATTAGAGTGGTTCAAGTCGCAAGGACGGGGTTATCAAACGCAGATCAATACATTACTGCGAGCATATATGGAAGCTCATCGATAGTCAGTAAATTGATACTGTGGAATAGCTGAACTTCTGAGGCATCGCTTGAGTAAGCTCTTGGTTCATAATTATCTCTACTTGGAGTCTTTATTTAAACTAAGTTCTGCGCGTACTCGATCAAGCGTGTATTTTCCCGGTTTGTGCGATCGCTTTTACAAAATTGTAGTTTAGAGATACCCCTTACTTGCATTTTATCGTAGTTTCAAAAATTCCTTGATTGCAGTTTTGAGCTTTGAAGTTTGCAGTTTGCCACATATATGAAAAAACAATAATACCAAAAAAACTAGCAATTACAGCAACTATTCTGTTAAGTATATCTTTATGTAATCGCTCTAAATTTTGAGCATTTATCTTATGCTGTTCCAAATCCTCTTGATTTTCGTCGTTTTTATTTATAGGAATTTGAGTTCTACGAGGCGGAAAAGGCTTAAGGAAATTGTGTTCTCTTACTTCAATTGATTTTCGTACAACTTCTTGTGGCAATACCTGATTGTTTTGTTTAGTTTCGCTTTCTAGAGAAAAAATTTCTACATTTGCCTCACTCTTTTCAATTGATTTCGCTTCAATCTGCGCTACTTCCTGAGCAGAAAGCTCTAAAATATTCTGAAAGCGCTGAAGTTCTTCACGAGTAACATCACTAAGAGGATATTCAAACTGCATCGACTCTCTAAACACCTCTTCATACTGCTGAAGCTTTTGCCGATGTTCCTCGATCGCAGCAATAATTGGATTTTCAATTGCAGTAGCATCCTCAGCAGTCAGATTCAACGCTTGATGACGTTGTGTTAGTTGAGAGCGTTTTAAAGCACTGAGCGGATATTCTTGCTGAACAGCTTCTGTAAACTCTTGCTCATATTGCCGCAAGTTTGCTTGATGGGTTTCAATTTCCGCATTAATCCGCCTCTCGATCGCACCCACATCTCTATCACTCAACCCCAACGTCTGCCACGTTTCCTGCAACTGCTTCCGCATCACCTCATCTGGATAATGCTGGCGCTGCGTCGCTTTCACAAACGCCTGCTCGTACTGCTGGAGTTTTTGATGATAGCTTTCAATCTGTGTTGTGATTTGCGCTTCGATTGGTGCAACATCTACATCCGTCAGTCCCAGGCGCTGCTGCTGTTGGCGTAAATTATTCCGGGTTGCTTCGCCCAGAGGATATTCCTGTTGCGTGGCAGTAAAAAACAGCCGTTGGTAGTCCCGGAGTTTTTGGTGATATGCCTCTACCTCAGCCGTAATCTGAGATTCTATCGCGGCAATATCTCTATTCGCAAGCTCTAATTGCTGTTGGATTTGCCGTAAGCGATCGCGGCTTGCTCCACTTAGCGGAAACTCTTGCCGTAGTGCCGTTGTAAACTCCTGCTGATATATTTGCAGGTTTTGCTGATGCGTCTTAAACCGTGCAGTCACTAGCGCCTCAATCGGCATCGTGTCCTCATTCCGCAGCCCCAAAATTTGCTGGAGATTTTGCAGATCGTGGCGATCGCTATCGGTAATTGTCTCGTCTCGCTCCAGTAGTTCAGTAAACACCTGCTGATACTGCTGGAGTTTTTCGCGGAACTGGTTGCGGTACGGTTCCAACACCTGATCTTCAATCGCCTTCGCCTCAGTTATCTCCAATCCCAAGCGAGTCCTCTGATAATCTAATGTGCGACGACCAACAAGAGAAATTTCGCCTCGATGAATAAATCGCGCTACCTCCTTACGATATCGCTGCCTGGGATCGCCCGGAGCCACCTTTGCCAGTCGAATTTTAAAGCCTTCTCGAATTGCATAAATTTCCGGCTTCATCGCCGATTGAAGTTCTCGCACCTTCTGACTGGCGTATTCATGGAGTTCATCGATGGAGATAAACTCATCTTGATCGCGATCGGCTTCTCCTGACTTGATACCTTCAACCAAAAAACGAGTGTAAATCGATAAATCTTGCCCTTGTTCCTCAAAGGAATATTGAGTCGAAGTAGAAGAAGTCAATACTGCTCGTCCTTCACCGCCTAACTGCTCCCGGATGTCAATCGTGCCGTCATCTTTGGCAGACATCCCTTCGGCAAACGCGCCACTAAAGCAGCTATCTAGGATTACCACCTGCCGCCGGGAGCGGCTTTCGATCATGCGATCGTGAATAAAATTGGCAGACACCGACGTTGAGCGAATCAATTCGCCCTGCGGTGTCTTACTGGTGTTGCGAGTTGCCAGATACAGCCTACCGCGATCGTCTTTGATGCCGTGTCCCGAAAAGTACAGTAGCAGCAAATCATCCTTGTGCCGACTGGAGAACAGCATTTCGATCGCCATTTCTACAACTTGTCGCTCAGGATTTTTTAGCAGGATAATATCTGAGGCGGCAAACCCACCCATCTCTGGATGCAACAGCACCTCGTACAGTGCTTCCACATCTCTAACTGCACTGGGCAACGGATTCAGCCCTGGCTCATACTCACTGATCCCAATCAGCAATGCTACCTTTGCCATTTAACTTATCTATGCTGCGATCAAATCCTCTGCGCCTTTAATCTCTGTGTGCGATTCGTTCATACCAAGTATTAGAATATCACTTATATCAATTGGACGAGTTATGAGCTAAATCTTTACAGCAAAATTTACAGCTATTTTCAGGTAAATAGACCACGCGGTAGGGGTTTAGTAATGCGCTTTACCCCTACGACTTATTTATTTATGTGAGAAAAATCCAGGCAGCTACTGTATCATTATCCAACCACGACTTAGTACAGCATTTCATTAATTCGTAGCAAATTAAATTTGGCAATACCCTGCAATGTTAATGCATTGGTTGACAATGCCAATGCATCCGGTGGCAATGCCAATGCATCGGTTGACAATGCCAATGTATCGGTTGACAATGCCAATGCATCCGGTGGCAATGCCAATGCATCGGTTGACAATGCTAATGTATCGGTTGACAATGCCAATGCATCGGGTGACAATGCCAATGCGTCCCCTTGCATTAAAAACGCTACACTTTTACGCAAAAGTGTACTTAGGATATATTTTTAACATCTATAATTTTTCCTCTTAGCTGTTATGACCCTTTGCCCTGATTCTACCCTGAGCTTGGTTTCCCCCAGCATTAGCGATATTTGCCAACAAGTCGCTCCTTTAAAACTGGGAATTATGGCTTCTGGGAATGGCAGCAATTTTGATGTAGTTGCCCAAGCTATCCAAGATGGACAGCTAAATGCCCAAATTCAAGTTTTAATTTACAATAACCCCTCGGCGAAAGCAGCCGTAAGAGCAACTAATCAAGGTGTAGAAACTGTCTTATTAAATCACCGCAACTATAAAAATCGAGAAGAGTTTGATGATAAAATTGTGCAGACATTGCGGCACTACGATGTGGAATGGGTGATTTTGGCAGGTTGGATGCGATTGTTAACATCAGTTTTCATTGATGCCTTTCCTGATAAAATTATCAATATCCATCCTAGTTTGTTACCTAGTTTCAAGGGAATCCATGCTGTAGAACAAGCTTTAGCATCTGGGGTAAAAATCACTGGTTGTACAGTGCATATAGCTTGTTTAGAAATGGATAGTGGCCCAATATTAATGCAAGCCGCAGTACCAGTATTGCCGGATGATACAGCAGAAACACTCCACGCCAGGATTCAAATTCAGGAACATCGGATTTTACCATTAGCGATCGCTCTAGCAGCTTCTTCATCAAAATGATAGGCTTCAGTAGCTTGATACGCTGTAGTTACAGCGCTTTTCAAGTAATTGAACTACACCACTCCCTACTCCCCACTCCCCACTCCCCATCTCATCTGTGGTCTAAATACCTGAAAAATGCTGTAAGAATATTTATAGGTTGGGTTGAAGGTCGTGAAACCCAACAAACCCTGCAATAGTTCAATACAGTTCAGTTAAGGATTTTTGGTACTGATTTTAGACTTGTAGAGACGCAAAATTTCGCGTCTCTACCAAGGTTTTTGGGCTTAACTGAACGGTATTGTGCAATAGTTGGGTTTCGTTCCTCAACTGATATCATGTCCGCATAAATAGTTATGCTAACCACAGTCATTACACCCCACCCCTAGCCCCTCCCCGCTCTTCGGGAGGGGAGACAAAGCGTAGCTTTGGCTCTTTGGGGTTCTTCGGGTTTAATAAGCAATCAAGCGGACATGATATGATATCTTGCAGCATTCTCGATTAGCACCATCGCCCGCCCAGAAATAAATTTCTGGGCTGATAGCTAAAGTCCACTAAAGTAGACTAAAACCCTTGTTCAGTCTTCAATAGATAGACTTTAGCTATTAGACATCTCCGAAAATGAATGTAGAGACGTTGCATTGCAACGTCTCTACAAGGGTTTCAGGTAACGCATAATTAATTTCTGGAGATGTCTATTAGCCTCAGAATGAATTCTGAGGCGGTTGTTGGGACTGGTGCAAGTTCTGAGTTAACGTCATTAATGAGGCTCAGAACTCCTTTAATAAGTCTTTAGATACTGATTAATCAGGCTTAGAACTCCTTTAATGAGTCTTGGAT
>NZ_JAIVFR010000209.1 GCF_020829685.1 Nostoc sp. CHAB 5715
GCGATCGCAGCTTTGATTGCTGTTCCCTTAGCTGCAACTAGTTGGACTTTACCTGTGCAACTTTTTGTCTTTGGAGTTGTACCATCTTATATTTTGTTGCTGAATGTGGTTAGTACTCCATTAATTTCGATTATTAGTATAGGTGGAATCATCAGTGCCTTAGTGGGTTTAATTTGGACTCAAGCAGGAAGCTTTTTAGCTGCGGTGTTACATTACCCGACTGATTGGCTAATTAAATTAGTAGAATTTTTTAGCAAGCTGCCAGGAAATTCTGTTGCTGTAGGTAGTATATCTACTTGGCAGCTTCTGGCGATTTATGTACTTATTATCTTGGTTTGGCTAGTGCCTTGGTGGCAACGGCGGTGGTGGTTTGCTAATGTGATTGCGATTGGTTTAGTATTCATCCCCCTTTGGCATTCTACAAATACATTGTTTAGGATAACGATATTACAATCTGGTACAGAACCAATTGTAGTTGTTCAAGATAGAGGGACTGTAACTGTTATTAATAGTGGCGATGAAGGTACAGGAAGATTCACAATCCTACCGTTTTTGCAGCAGCAGGGTGTAAATAAAATCAATTGGGCGATCGCAACTGATTTCCAAGGCAATCAAAGTAATGCTTGGTTGGAATTACTGCAACGTTTACCTATCAAAAATTTTTATGAATATTCCTCCAATCCAGAAAATTCAATTGCAACTCAGGCAATTCAACAAGAACTACAAAAGTATCAAGGATCTTACCAACCGTTAGCAGTTGGTCAAGCTGTGAAAACGGGTTCAATAGTGGCGCAATTAATCAACGATCAACTACCTATTTTACAATTGCAAATTTTAGATCAGAATTGGTTATTAGTAGGTAATATCAAGTCTAAAGAGGTACAGCAACTAGTTAAGAGTGGGAGTTTACCTCGTCCCCAAGTGTTATGGTGTGCCCCTCAGTCATTAAAAGATTTAGTTATTGCTCTGCAACCACAAGTGGCGATCGCTTCTTCTGCCAACTTTGATACAAAAGCTTTATCTGAACTAAATCAAAGCCAAACCAAACTATTTTTTACAGGACGAGATGGGGCTATTCAATGGACGCCTAACGGTGAGTTTGAGGCATTTATTGAAGCTACAGAAAACAAGTCTTCTGTTTTATAAAAAACTCAAAACCAAGTAAATTTAAAAACACAAGATTTATTTTTAAGTAAAACTGACTAAAGATAGATGTATAGTCATTCGCAAGGAAGTAACCTTTCAAAAGGTCTGAGAAAGGTCGATTTACTTAGCAGGTGCTAACCGTATGCTTGGGGTAAGTAAGTGGTTATGAAGAATTCAAGGTTTGTAGTAAGGACTGAAGCTCTTACTAGGAGAGAAGCTAGTGACTTTTACATTGCGTAACATAGTTTGATTTATTCTTGCCCACTTACTCAATGTTTGTATTCTCATACTTACTGACAGGAAGATATAGGAAATGGGAAGTTTAATTGATTTTACATTGTTTGCTCCTCGTAACGAAGGAGCAGCTTTAATTGGGTCTTTTTCTGAGTGGAAAGAAATCCCAATGGTAAAAAGTGAAGATGGTTATTTTCGCACTGAAGTAAAACTGGAAGATGGAATTTATAAATATAAATTTCGCGTTCAAAGCAAAAGCCCGAATTTTGCAGTTGATGAATGGGTAGACGTTATTGATCCTAAAGCAACAGATGTTAATGAAACAGAAAAATGCAGCATAGTGCGGATTAAAGATGGACAACGCATTATTGATAGTTATATTTGGCAACACGACGAAAAACTATTGCCTGAGAATCGTGAATTAGTCATATATGAAATGCACGTTGCAGATTTTTCTGGTGATCAGGTTGACCTTGACAAACGAGGCAAATATTTAGGAATAATTGCTAAGTTAGATTATCTGGTTGAATTGGGAGTTAATGCAATTGAATTAATGCCAGTTAATGAGTACCCTGGTAACTATAACTGGGGCTATAAAGTGCGCCACTTCTTTGCTACAGAATCTAGTTATGGTTCAACAGAAGATTTAAAACGATTAATAGATGAGTGTCATGCTAGAGGTATTCGCGTTTTTATGGATGGAATTTATAACCACACAGATGAAGAATGCCCCTTAATGCTAATTGACCGGAATTACTGGTATTACGAACACATGCATTATCCTGAAGATCCAGATAATTACTGGGGGCCAGAGTTTAACTATGATAATTATGATGAAAAGTTAAATGTTAAGCCTGCATGGAAATATGTTGAGGATGTAGTGCAATTTTGGATTCAGGAGTATCACATTGATGGAATTCGTTTTGATGCGGTGCGTCAATTGGCTAACTTTGAATTTCTCGGCTGGCTGGCGAAGCAAGGGAAAAACCATGCTGCACCCAAGCAGTTTTATAATATTGCTGAACATATTCCCGATACAAACACTGTAGTCAGTCCAGATGGGCCATTAGATGCTTGTTGGCATGAGAGTTTTCGGTACTTTATAGTTCCATATATTTGTGGAGAAACATTTGAATTAGAACAACTAAAACAAATTTTAGATCCCAAGCGGCAGGGTTATGCAACTACCACCAATGTGATAAATTATTTGGCAACCCACGATCGCGAACGTCTATTGCGAGAATTAGGCGATCGCGGTATCTTTGACGCAGAGGCATTTAAGCGAACCAAGTTAGCAGTTGTTCTCTTAATGACAGCGATGGGTATACCAATGCTGTGGATGGGAGAAGAGTTTGGCGAATATCAGCAAAAAAGCGAAGATGTAACTAAGCCACAAAAGATTAATTGGTCTTTGTTGTCAGGTGACCAGAATCATAATTTATTTGAGTATTATCAAAAACTCATTGCTCTACGCAAGCAGAATCTAGCCTTGCAAAGTGACAATATCGAGTTTTTCTACGAAAATGCCGATGATAAAGTGCTGGCTTATACCCGATGGGATGAGCAGAATTCTCGTGTGGTTGTCGTGGTAAATTTCTCCGACCAGAATCTAACTAGATATCAAATTCCAAACTTCCCAACTGTTGAGTGTTGGCAAGATTGGTTCGGTAATCGTGAAGTTGAAGTTGGAGAAGATAGTTTAGTTACTGATTTGCCAAGCTATACAGCCAAAATATTTGTTTAGCAGTTGTAGTCTGTGAAGAAATGCAAAGGTGTTCGGGATCGTCCTTGGCTTCTCAGTGTTGAACAATCTGCGATCGCACAAATTGTTCTACCCAAGATGCTTCAGTTTCTGGCGGTAAATCAATTTTTCTATTAGATGTTTTTAAAGCTGTATGGACAATTAACTGACATAGCAGCAAAGATGATTTTACATCCACCTTGATGGCTGTGATATTATGGGAGACTGCTACATACATTTAGAAAAACTAGAAATTGAATCGATCATGGCTCTGACGCAACTGCGGAAACAAGAAATAATTTCCAACTACCAAGTTCACGAAACCGACACTGGGTCGGCCGATGTCCAAGTTGCCATGCTAACTGAGCGCATTAACCGCCTCAGCGAACATCTCCAGGCAAATAAAAAAGACCATTCTTCCCGGCGGGGACTGTTGAAGCTAATTGGTCAGCGCAAGCGTCTTCTAGCTTATATATCGCAGGAAAGCCGGGAAAAATATCAAGCTTTGATCGCTCGTCTCGGTATTCGTGGATAGGGATTACCGCTTATGTCTGCTGAAGAATCTGAACGCAGTCGCTTGCCCTTTGAACCAAACAAAAAGCGCCAAAAACCCGCAAAAACTCAAAGTAAACCAGCAGCACAGCCACAAGAATCTGGCAAACAGGCTGATAGAAAACGGTCTTACACCAAACAAGAGATGGCTATTCCCCAAGTAGTCAGCCAGCGTATGATCCGCCGAGTAGCTGGGTTCTGTGGTGTACCAACAGCTTTGGGCATTAGCACCCTGGTTGTCAGCTATCTGCTTGCTATCTACTCTAAGATCCAACTACCTCCCATCGCTGTGTTATTGGTGAACATGGGATTATTTGGTTTGGGGGTTTTAGGGATAACTTATGGCGTTCTTTCTGCCTCTTGGGATGAAGAAAGAGTCGGAAGCTTGCTGGGTTTGGGTGAGTTCAACACCAATTGGGGACGAATGGTGGCAGTTTGGCGCGAAACTCGGCAAAAAAACTCATAATTAACGTCGCTCAGGTATTAGATAACTGCGGTATTGGGTAAATGAAGAAGTGAATGTTGAAGTTAAAATTTTATAACTTCAACATTGCTAATTAATAATATTTTTTATACTCTGTATCCAGTTATAGCGGTTCTCGTTTACGTGAGGTACACCCTTAGGGGCACAGCAATGCTCATTGGTGTCAACTTAAGCTATAAATAGTTTAACTGTTGGCTGACTCACCCGCCTTGAACTAAAGTTCAAGGCTAAAAGCTAAAGTCTACTGAAGTAGACTAAAGATTTTTTGCTATATTTAGTCATCTTCAGATGACTTCCGCTATTAGCAAGGAACTTCAGTTCCTTGCGGGACATAGCTTTTACGTTAAGTTGACACGTATGAGCAATGCTGTGCCCCTACACCTCCCGATATAATGTTGTACCGCATCTGGATGGGAACCGCTATATTGAGCAGTAAATATACTGACTGAGCGCTATATTTTGTAAATAAATTTTGTTTTTAACTATTCGTAATTAGACTAATAAGCAACAATAAAGTTAGTCAATTTACAGAAAATTTTACTAATCAGGAACTTTCACATGATTATAGTAATGAAAAGTGGTTCCCCAGAGGCGGAAATAAACCGCATTGATGAGGAACTAACTAGCTGGGGGCTAACTCCAGAAAAAATTGTTGGTCAACACAAAGTAGTTATTGGTTTAGTAGGTGAAACCGCCAGCTTAGATCCACTACAAATTCAGGAACTTAGCCCTTGGATTGAGCAGGTGTTGCGGGTAGAGCAGCCTTACAAACGAGCTAGCCGTCAGTACCGCCACGGCGAAGCTTCGGAAGTGGTGGTTAATACTCCCAATGGAGTGGTGGTATTTGGTGAACACCAGCCTTTAATAGTCGTTGCTGGCCCTTGCTCCGTAGAAAATGAAGAAATGATTGTGGAGACTGCACGACGCGTCAAGGCCGCTGGAGCTACATTTTTACGCGGCGGGGCATACAAACCCCGGACTTCACCTTACGCCTTCCAAGGACACGGCGAGAGTGCTTTGGATTTGTTGGCGAGGGCGCGGGAAGTAAGTGGACTAGGTATTATTACAGAAGTGATGGATGCTGCTGACCTGGATAAAATTGCCGAAATTGCTGATGTAATCCAGGTGGGGGCAAGGAATATGCAGAATTTCTCCTTGCTCAAAAAAGTGGGAGCGCAGCCGAAACCAGTTCTGTTGAAGCGGGGAATGGCGGCTACTATTGAAGACTGGTTGATGGCAGCCGAGTATATTCTGGCATCTGGCAATCCCAATGTAATTTTGTGTGAAAGAGGAATACGCACCTTTGACCGTCAGTATACGCGAAATACGCTGGATTTATCAGTAGTGCCAGTGTTGCGAAAGCTGACTCACCTGCCAATTATGATTGACCCCAGCCACGGCGTAGGTTGGTCTGAGTTTGTGCCTTCAATGGCAATGGCTGCGATCGCAGCTGGCACAGATTCCCTGATGATAGAGGTTCACCCCAACCCTGCTAAAGCCTTATCTGACGGGCCCCAATCTCTGACACCAGACCGTTTCGATAACTTGATGCAAGAATTAGCAGTGATTGGTAAGGCGGTGGGACGCTGGCAGCAACCAGCAGTGGCTCTAGCTTAAAATTCAGTTGCAACTTTGCGATCGCGTATCTCAGCAGAACTCCAGATAATTAGTTAAACCGTGACTAATGTCATACATAAAATTTGAAATGTATTGAATATATACCTATAGATAAAGCCGTTCTACTAATGAGAGAACGGCTTTATTTTGAGCTTTCTTTGTTTTCTTGAATTTAGTCAGAAGCTGATATGATTACTCAAAAATCACTCAAAACGGCTCACCACAGCAATTACTCTACTTGTGTGGGGAAAGCACCAGGTCGCACGGCTATGTTAAAACTTTGCCCATTGCGACGTAATTCCATACGTAAATCGCCCCCGACTTGGCTATTTTCTACTGCCTTTTGGACACTGCTGGCATCTGTGACTGATTGCCCACCAAGCTTTTGGATCACATCACCAGCACGTATCCCTGCTTTAGCAGCTGGTGAATTTGGGACAACTTTCACAACTAATACACCTTCATCTTCATTCACACTCAAACCGCTATTGGGATCTGAGTTGATATTTTGTTTTAGCTGAGGCGTTAACCCTACCATTTGAATTCCCAGATAAGGATGTTCTACTTTGCCTGTAGCTATTAGTTGACTGGAAATACGTTGGACTGTGTTGATAGGAATAGCAAAGCCTAATCCTTGTGCCCCTTGGATAATTGCTGTATTCATGGCAATCACCTCGCCACGGGAATTTAGCAGGGGCCCGCCGGAGTTACCGGGATTAATTGCTGCGTCAGTTTGAATATACTCTACTCGCCTATCGGGAGCGCCGATTTGATTGCTACTGCGTCCGGTGGCACTGATGATTCCGGTAGTTACTGTATTATCTAGTCCAAGGGGATTGCCGATCGCGATCGCCCATTCTCCCGGTTGCAGTTGATCTGAGTTACCCAAAGCTACTGAAGGTAAATTCTCTGCCTGAACCTTGATAACAGCGACATCGGTTAATTCATCTTTTCCTAACACCTTACCTTGCAAGGTGCGCCCATCCTTGAGTGTCACTGTCACTGTATCAGCACCATCTACCACATGGGCATTAGTGAGAATCCTACCATCGGCACTGATGATAAAACCTGAACCAGTACCCCGTTCTACCCTTTCTCCTGATTGTGGCAATTGGGAACCAAAAAAGCGGCGAAAAAACGGATCGTTAAATTCATCTGGTATCTGAGTTCTTACTGTTCGGGAAGAGTTAATCCGCACTACTGCTGGCCCGACGTTTTGCACCACTCGTGTTACAAAGTTAGGATCTGTGGCAGCTGGTAATGGAGGAGCAGCATTTACTCGACTAACTGCCAAATTAGATGCACTCTCAGACACCTGCCGAGAATGTCCAGCCATATAGCTGCCTGCCAATGTCATACCTGATCCCAGAAGCACCAGCGATAGAGAGGCGGCAGCCTTTTTCCAGGGCGCTTGATTACGGTATTCGGCTTCAGCAGTGTTATGTGAAATGCTATTTGATGGGTGTTCTCTATTGCGAGATTCGTTTTGCATTGCTGTCTGGAAGGATATTTAGATGTATTACTAATGTAGATATTATTTGTGACAGTTTTGTTGCGGAGGTATTGCGTTGTTATGAAACCTTTAGTATTTTACTGAAACATATTGGAATATAGTCATTCATAGAGGCGCACGCGCTGCGTGTTCTATACTATTGGTCTGTCAACCCAAAAATGACGGGTGAAGGTGGGGAGTGGGGAATGGGGAGTAGGGAGTGGGGAAAGAGTTTTTTGTGTTTCTCAAATGTCTTGATATCCGTCAAAATATATTTGACACACTACTATTGGTCTATCGCATTAATTCTGATGAGTTTGTAGTGAGCGCTTTAGCGCTCAAGCCAAGGACTAAAGTCCTTACTACGAACTTTTTCACCTATCAAAACTTTTGCGATAGACCACTATGCCTGAAGGAATAAAAATGGCAAAGGGGAAAATCTTACTTAAACCTAGCACTTTATGGACAAGTGTTAAAGAACGAACTGAACATGCTTTGCAATGCGGGGCGCTACTGTCGATTCCGACAGAATTTGAATTTGTTGAACAGGAGGGCGTGCGCTTTTTAGTGCGGATTTTGTCTAACCTGAATCGCAAAAAAGCAGCTAAGGAGAAACAGGAAAAACAATCTGCTACTTCTGGTCAAAAGTTTAATCCTTTTTTGCCCTACGAAGAAGATTTATTTGTGGCGGATATCTCCGATACTCATGTATGTATTTTAAATAAATTCAATGTTGTTGATTATCACCTGCTAATCATCACCCGTGCCTTTGAGGAACAGGAAAGCTTGCTGACTCTGGAAGATTTTGCGGCTATGTGGGCATGTTTGGCTGATTTCGATGGTTTAGCATTTTATAACAGTGGCAAAACCGCAGGTGCTAGTCAGCGACATAAGCACTTGCAATTAGTGCCACTACCACTTGCACCTTCGGGGCCGCAGATACCTATTAAACCTCTGCTAACAGCAGCACAATTTCAGGAATCGATACCTTCTGGTGCATCCGCTACGCCAACGGTGGGCTTTACCAACGCAATACCAAAACTTCCTTTTGTACACGCTTTCGCACCATTAAATCCCCATTGGGTACGATCGCCATTTGCAGGGGGACAAGCAACACTGGAAGTTTATCATACTTTGCTGCATTCTGTGGGAACTGGTGCTTACAATCTGCTAGCGACACGAGAATGGATGTTGATTGTACCGCGATCGCAAGAGCATTTCCAGTCTATCTCTGTGAATTCATTAGGATTCGCTGGTGCTTTACTAGTGAAAAATGCAGCAGAAATGGAGATTCTCAAAACCCAAGGGCCGATGACTATCCTCAAGAGTGTCGCTGTATGCTAACTTGGTGCGATGTCTACAAGGGGCTTTGCATCAAATTATATAAGTAACCACGCAAAATTAATTACAGTCATTGCGAACGAAGCGAAGCAATTCGCTTGCGGCTGGGATTGCTTCATTTCGCTTTGCTACATTCGCAATGACTAGGACTTACGCACTGTACAAAATGACTATCATGTGTATCAACGAAGATCCGTTGTTTCAGGCTATTGGCTACTAGCTTAATTATCAGTAGCGTAGGCGCAGCCCGCCGCAGGCATCGCTGGCTAA
>NZ_JAIVFR010000020.1 GCF_020829685.1 Nostoc sp. CHAB 5715
CGATCGCGCCCAGGATGTAAACTCGATGTTTAGCGATCGCACCATAAAAGCAATTATTCCCATGCGTGGTGGTTGGGGTTGTAATCGCATTTTACCTTTACTCAACTACTCGCTAATCCGCTCCCATCCGAAAATTATCATCGGTTACAGCGATATTACGACGCTGTTGTTAGCAATTAATGCCCGTAGTCAAATGATTACTTTTCATGGGCCAGTTGCTACGTCTACCTGGAATCAATTTACAGTCGATTACTTCAAGCGCATCCTATTTAATGCTGAAGCTGTGATTATGCAAAATCTCAACCCTAGCGAAGTGCGGATGGAGATAATAGCACCGGGAAAAGCGAGAGGTAAACTTGTGGGTGGAAACTTATCGGTGCTGTCAGCGATGGTAGGTTCACCTTACCTACCTTCTTGGCACAAAAGCATTCTGTTTGTGGAAGAAGTTGGCGAAGATGTTTATCGTATAGATAGGATGCTGACGCAGTTAAAAACTGCTGGGATACTGAATCAAATTGCTGGCTTTATCTTTGGGCAATGCACTAAATGTAGTTTTGGGGATGAACCGTCATTTACATTAATGCAAGTATTGCAACAACACATACTTCCTTTAGGTATTCCTGCTTGGTATGGTTCAATGATTGGTCATATTAAGGATAAATTTACCTTGCCAATCGGTGTGGAAGTGGAAATAGATGCTGAACTTGGGACAATACGAATGTTAGAGGCGGCTGTAAGTCTTGTTTAAGTTATATCTTGCACCAATCCCTACAACCGCCAGAGAATAAATTCTCTTTTCTTTAGGACTTACGCACACTCTACGAATTCTCGGCGCTCTTGGCGCCTTGGCGGTTCGATAAATTAAGCGAAGTTAGCAATTTTTGCGTAAGTCCTGTTCTTATAGCGCAAGTCCACTAAGCGTGGACTACAAACCTTACTCAGTCTTCAATAGATAGACTTTAGCTATCAGCCTCAGAATTCATTCTGAGGCGGTTGTAGGGACTGGTGCAAGTTCTGAGTTGAGCCACGAAAATCAGCCGCGCCACAGTGATTTTGATTAAGATTTTGATAGACAGTATGCATTTCTCCTCGCCATGTTACGACTAACAGAAGTAAAGCTCCCGCTTGATCATCCTGAAGATGAGATCAAGACTGCTATCCTCAAAAAGCTGCAAATCACGAACGAAGATTTGATCAGCTATTCCATCTTCAAGCGTAGCTATGATGCCCGTAAGAAAGGAGAGATTACCCTTGTTTATATTCTGGATGTAGAAACGACTCAAGAAACTCATCTACTCAAGCGCCTGAAAAAAGATCCTCATGTGAGTGTCACGCCAGACATGAGTTATCGCCCAGTGGCACAAGCACCGAGCAATTTGGCGATTCGCCCCATCATCATTGGTACTGGGCCTTGTGGCTTATTTGCGGGTTTGATGCTGGCGCAAATGGGCTTTTGTCCCATCATTTTAGAACGTGGCAAACAAGTCCGCGATCGCACCGTTGATACTTTTGGCTTTTGGAAGAAAAAATCAGACTTCAACCCCGAATCCAATGCCCAGTTTGGCGAAGGTGGGGCGGGTACATTTTCCGATGGCAAACTCTACAGTCAAGTCAAAGATCCCCAGCATTATGGGCGCAAGGTGCTAACCGAACTCGTCAATGCGGGAGCCTCACCGGAAATTCTCTATATCAATAAACCGCATATCGGCACTTTCAAACTGGTGGGAATCGTCCAAAGTATGCGTGCCAAAATCGAATCCCTCGGCGGTGAAATTCGCTTTCAAAGCCGGGTAGAAGATATTAACATCGAAAATGGACAAGTGCGGGGAGTTACCCTCGCCAGTGGGGAATATATCGCCAGCGATTATGTAGTTCTCGCAGTAGGTCACAGCGCCCGCGATACCTTCCAAATGCTATTTGAACGTGGAGTTTACATAGAGCCGAAACCATTTTCCATCGGCTTTCGGGTTGAACATCCCCAGACTCTCATCGACCAATGTCGTTTCGGCGCTCAAGCTGGTCATAAAATTTTAGGTGCTGCCGATTACAAACTGGTTCACCACTGCCAAAATGGTCGCTCCGTCTATAGTTTCTGTATGTGTCCGGGGGGCTTGGTGGTTGCAGCTGCATCAGAACCGGGGCGAGTCGTCACCAATGGGATGAGCCAATACTCTCGCAATGAGCGCAATGCCAATAGTGCGATCGTTGTGGGCATCACCCCCGAAGATTATCCGGGCAACGCCTTGGCGGGAATTGACTTCCAACGGCGCTTAGAAGAACGGGCTTTTGAGTTGGGCGGTGGAACTTATGAAGCTCCAGGGCAGTTGGTGGGAGACTTTCTCAATCATCGCCCTTCTACAGCATTTGGCACTGTTAAGCCATCTTATACACCTGGGGTACATTTGGGTGATTTGAGTGAGAGTTTACCAGATTATGCGATCGCAGCCATCCGTGAAGCACTTCCCGCTTTTGACAAACAAATAAAGGGATTTGCAATGGATGATGCCGTGTTGACTGGGGTAGAAACCCGCACATCATCACCGATTCGGATTAAACGCAAACAGGATTATCAAAGTTTAAATACAGTCGGTCTTTATCCGGCTGGTGAAGGCGCGGGATACGCAGGGGGAATCCTTTCGGCGGGTATCGATGGTATCAAGGTGGCGGAGGCGGTGGCTTTAAGTATTTTGAGTTGAGAGTAATCGTCAAATCTGAAATAGTGAATGCGATGCCTACGGCGGTAAACTACGCTGTCTTTGCATCCGATTTTGGGTTGAGAGCGATCGCCTTAAATCTTTTGCGAAAATGCAATCAAATCTAGCCAGTAGAAAAGTATAGACCAATACGCTTGGGTTAAGGCTAAAACTATGTTACAAAGTCAATTTTTTTAACGAACCGCCAAGACGCCAAGGACGCACAGAGAAGGAAGAAATGCTTAACTGAACTGTATTGAAGTATAGACATCAATCTATTCATTCGCGTCAAGCTTATTCCTGCAATGTTTTGAGGTCTTCCTGAAATTCCGCTACGTCGTAATGAACACAAATGCCTCGATCAGCCAGTAATTTTTGAAACTGCATCCGATGCATTCCGATCAATTCACTAGCCTTTCCTAAGCTGATTTTGTCCCGTTGGAATAGCATAATCACAATTTCCAACAAGAATTCGCGTTCTGGTAAGCCACTGGCTTCGATGATATCGTCCAAAACTGCCAGACTCATGGCTTTTCCTCCAGGTTTGTTTCTTGCATTTTAGCAGTTAGAATAGGCTACCCAGAGCGATCGCCTTCATGTAAATCGCAAAAGCTGACCGATTCTACCTTAGTACAACTCATATTTCATTAACTGACAGGGCAACGTTCCGTTATACACCGCAATTCGCTGGGATGATTTTAGTCCAATCGATTGAGACAGTTCCTTGTTGCCACTTAGCACAAACGCAGTCCAGCCTTTGAAGCGTTGTTTGAGCACATCACCCAAAAGTTTATAGAACGCCGCTAAATCACTATCTCGCCCCAACCGTTCGCCATAGGGTGGATTGCAGAATAAAATGCCACTGTCTGCGGGGGCGACAACATCTGCAAGCTCCATTTGAGAAAACCATACATGGTTATCAACGCCGCAGTTTTGAGCATTATTAATCGCTTGCTCGATTATATTTTCATCGCGATCGCTTCCCCAAATAGGTGCGGGCAGGGTATCCAATTGGCTATCCTTAGCTTCTTGCAGCAGCTTTTCTAAAAGGGATAAATCAAAATCGAGCCAAGTTTCAAATCCAAAGCATTCACGAAACAGCCCTGGTGCTATATTCAGTGCCTTTAGGCTAGCTTCTAGGGGTAAAGTGCCAGATCCACACAGAGGATCGTAGAACATCTGGTCTGGCTGCCAACTTGAAAGTTGAATCAGGGCAGCAGCTAGAGATTCCTTTAGAGGGGCCGATCCAACTGCAGGACGGTAGCCTCGGCGATGCAAACTATTTCCAGAACTGTCGAGTTTAACGGTACAAAAGTCGCGTTCAATATGAACATTGATTCGCACATCTGGTGCATGAAGCTCTACATTTGAACGTTCACCGAGATTTTGCTGCTGCTGGTCAACGATCGCATTTTTGATCTGGAGAGATGTGAAGTGGGTGTGATTGAGGCGATCGTTTTTGCCTGTGGTATTCACCGCCAGCGTCATGTCTGGCGTTAAATAGTTTTGCCAATCGATACTCTGAATGCCGCGATAGAGATCCTTGGCATCAAGGCATGTAAACTCATGGATATTTACCAAGATTCGGAACGGTAGCCTAGCCCAGAGGTTGACGCGATAAAGCAGAGTGCGATCGCCCTCAAAGGCTACACCGCAAAACCCAGGCTCCACTGAATGAGCGCCTAGCTGCTCTAACTCCTGAGCCGCAAGGGTTTCTAATCCGCGAGCAACCGTTGCAAAATACTGATTCATCCTCTAATCCAAAGCATTGTCTTCACTGCTGACCCATTGACGCACTTTAGCTTAACTCATATCTGGTGACCGGACAATTCGCTTTTTCGCCCGTTCGCAATTCGCTTTTTCCGACGTAATTGATAATTAATTCACCTTGGAGTCAAAGCTCCTAATTTCAATTATGAAAAAAACCAAACACGTAGTATCAATATTCAAGAAAGAGCATTCATAAGCCAATACAGTTCAGTTAAGCATTTCTTCCTTCTCTCTGCGTCCTTGGCGTCTTGGCGGTTCGTTAAAAAAATTGACTTTGTAACATAGTTTTAGCCTTAACCCAAGCGTATTGATTCATAAGCCACTGCGGTCTTGGGGTCTCCCCAAGTAGAGCAAGTGGCGTGCGTGGGGTATTATTAATTGCGAATTGCGAATTGGAAAGGAAATCAAGCCTGAGTAAGAACACTAGAGCAAATATTTGTGGAAAGAGATTATTATTTCTTTATTTTCAGTACTATCTTAAATCCAATTAACCCTGATAATATCAAGCTGAAATAGTGTTCAGGCACTTTGTAATACAACCCATTAATTAAAATAGTCAGAGGGATAAACAATGACTTTCGTATCTGATATTGTTCTGCTAAAAGACTTAACATCGTCAGCAGATGAGGATTTGGGCCGGGTAAAAGCCGTACTTCCTGCGACGGTAAATCGTTTAACCAACCCGACGTTAGCAAGTATTTTTGGTAACGACCTGAAATTTGGTATTGCTTCCTTCAAGGATAAGCCAATACCGCCTCTTGGGGGTTCCGCTGACTATGTATATCAAGCAGAAGTTGCTTTGACAAATAATGTAACAACAGTCAAAGACAAAATCTTTGACTTTGAAGCTTTTGGTGGCAATGATAGCTCCGAATCACAATTAGACGCACTCTTGTACGCAGCTTTAGATAGCGGTGGCAGTCTCGGTTACAGAGTAGATTCACTTCGTGTTGTTATAATAGCCACCGATAGTATTTATCACGTTGCTGGCGATCGGGCAGCAGTTAGTCCAAGTGATACTATTGTCAATAACGGAGATGGTGTAATTGATCCTAATGAAGATTATCCAGAGATTGGACAAGTAAAAACTGCGCTAGAAGCAAATAACATTATTCCAATTTTTCTAACTACGAGTGATGTTGCACTCGATTACGAGATACTAGTTACCCAGCTTGGTCGAGGTGGTATAGTGACTCTTGATTCTAGAAGTGAGAATTTTGCTGATGCCATAAAAGAGGCAGTTGCTCGATCGCAAAATGTGATAAGTACTGATGTTATTACGACAAATGGAGACGATACCTTTAGTTTGGGAAATTTTTTGGCTGGCGATCAGGTTATTTTTGCTGGGGACGGTGATGACAATATTTCGCTTTCTGGTGTTATTGGCAACCATTACATTGATGGGGGAGCAGGTTCTGACATCCTTATTGGTGGAGATGGTGCAGACAGAATAGATGGGGGTAGTGATGACGACAACCTTCTGGGCGGCAACGGTGATGATATTCTTTTTGGCAGTAGTGGAAAAGATATTCTGATCGGGAATAAAGGCGACGATTACCTACAGGGAGATAGTGGGGACGACTTCTTAAAAGGAGGCCCTGGTTCAGATAAGTTTGCATTTGCAACAGGATCACAGTTTGATATTAAGGAACTCGGAGTTGATATTATTAGTGACTTCAATCCTGAGCAAGACAAGATCCAACTATCTAAATCTACCTTTACCGCTCTAAGTAACTCAGTCTTCCCAACTGAATTAAATTCCGCAGACTTTGCTACGGTGACGAACGATACTTTAGCGGCAAGTAGTAGTGCGGTGATTGTTTATAATAGCGCAAATGGTAGCCTCTTTTATAACCCCAATGGTTCGGCAGATGATTTTGCTGATATAGATTCCGGGGGTAAATTTGCACAATTGGGTGCTAGCTCCTTTCCTGCTCTAACTACCGCTAGTTTTGAGGTAGTTTTTTAAGGAGGCAGGGGGCACACTTCGGCTGCGCTCAGTGACCAGGGGGCAGGAAGAAGAAAGTAGAAACTCTTTGTGTCTGATGCGTGATATCATGTTCGGCTGATCACTTATAAAACGTCATTGCGAGCGCAACGAAGTGGAGCGAAGCAATTCCCTTGGTCTCTGCGATTGCTTCGCAACGCTTGCAATGACAAGTATTTATCCGAACATGATATGAGTCCTGCATTTTGTACCTCATCTACTTGAAAACTGCTTTAACAAAAAAACAGGAGGCTGTCACCAGGGGCAAACGAAACGGTATAGTTTCAATATGCCTCAAGTCCTTGCTCATCGCTCTGCTTACCTGAATCGATTACTGTCTGTTTGAGCCATCTTAAAAAGTGAGATGCTCCCAGACAAACGAATTGAACTGAGATTCAATCTAGCAATTTCTAAAATCAATCATTGTCTGGCGATAAGCGTCTGGCAAACCTGTATCAAAACACTTGCCTTTAACAACATATCCTGTCATTCCCTCTTCTTGACGTAATCTATCAAGACAAGATGTTAACTGAAATTCGCCTCGTTCTCGGAAATTTTGGTTGATGTGTTCTGCTAAAAAGTCAAAAATTTTCGGCGTTAGTAAATACAAACCAAATATACATAAAAACTCATTTTCTACCATTCCCTGTACGCGCAAATATTGTTGTGCAAACTCAATGGTAGGTTTTTCATAGAGTTGTGTAACTTCCAGAATCGAGTTTAACTCTTGCCAAACTCCTGTTACACATCCAGATATATGAAGATTTTCTGCTGGCGTTGTAGTTAAGCTAACAACGCTTTGATTAACTTGTTCATAAACATTTAAAACTTGACTAGCACAAGATTTGTCAATATCAGATGTATAAATGTGGTCGCCCAACATTAGTAAAAACGGCTCATCTTGCACCCAATCTTTGGCACAAAATACCGCATGACCATAGCCTAATTGCTCCTCTTGCAATAAGATGGTAATTTTGCTACCTAAATGTTCCAGATATTGGCTATACTCTTGATTTTGTGGTGAAAGTTTATTTAAAAGTTCTTTTTTGGGTGGGTTTTTCAATAAATTTTCAAATATTTCTTTGTCATCCGGCTGTACCACAATCCCCACTTCTGTAATTCCAGCACTAATTGCCTCTTCAATAATTGCTAAAATCACAGGTTTTGCCCTACCATCTCGATCAATAATCGGAAAAAGTTCTTTTTTCACAACTTTAGTTGCTGGAAACAACCGAGTCCCAAAACCAGCTACCGGAATCACAGCTTTTCTAACTTTATTTTTTTGCATCAATCGTCAATCCTCATCAGCTTAAAATCTGCCCTACCGCCTGCCTCTTGATCACCCCAACTTCTCAAACAACTCTGCCAACACCACATTAGAAAACAAAAACCCTTGGGGATCAATCAAACGCAACCTTCCCTCTGTAACCTCTACCCAACCTTTCTCAAAATACCCTTGCAAACACCAGCAAATCTCCTCCACCTTTTCTTCCCCAAACCCCTCCGCCAACGTCGCTAAACTCAAACCCTCCGCCAAACGCAACCCCAACATTAATGTTTCTAACAATACTTCTTTTGCGGGGGTCACATCACAATCAATCACACCACCAGCTTCCACCCACTGGTAATACTCCCTAGTTTTACGGGGACGAGTGAAGCGTTTCCCCTCAACATAACTCGCTGCACCCATACCAAAGCCATAGTAAGGACGGTTTTCCCAATAGACTCGATTATGCTGACACTGATGACCAGGTTGAGCATAATTGGAAATTTCATAATGCTCATAACCTGCACTAGTCAAAACTTGCTGCCCCATCTGGTACATTTTGACTGTAGCTTCATCCGTAGGCATTGGAGTATCACCAGGTTTGTAGTAACGACCAAAGGCTGTACCTGGCTCAATGGTAAGATCGTAGATAGAAATGTGAGTGGGTACGATCGCTACCGCTTTGTCTAAGGAATCTTGCCATTGATCCAAAGACTGATGCGGCAACCCAGAAATTAAGTCTAAGCTAAATTCGGGAATATCAGCTTGCCATTGGCATCATAAGTAGAGATTTCAATATAATCAGCGATGCCATCACCGCCGTAGTCAAAGATTTTGGATGTCAGGTTGCCGTTGGTATCATAAGTATAGGTATAGGTTCTGACATAATCAGCGAGCGATGCCATCGCCATCGTCGTCAGAGCTATAGGATGTCTCGTTGCCCTTGGTATCATGTCATTGCGAGCGTAATGAAATGGAGTGAAGCAATCGCAAAGTCTAGATGTTGCGATTGCTACCCTGCGGGAACCCCTTGGGCGAACATTCCGCAACTCTTAGAGACGCTACCGCGAACGCTTCATACCCGTAGGGTATGAAGCGTTCACTCCACTACGTTGCGCTGGCAATGACAATTCATAACGTGGGTTTGATATAACTTACACATTTGGGATGCTCCCATTTTCTAGGTCTTTTAGCGAAGACTTTTCTGATCCGTATCTAATATGGCGTTAAATATTTCTGATGATGCTAAAAAATCAGTTTACTTGGCTTGTGCATCAATTAAATGTACATTAAACGCGGTCTAGGCTGAGGAACTGGACGCCCTAAATCCTTAGCTGTTTCTATCCATTCCTGCATCACTAATTCTACATTATGCAGAGCTTCTTGATAAGTATCACCGTCAGCAGCACAGCCTGGTAATTCTGGTACTTCAGCAATAAAGGCTTGATCTAATTCACTCCAGTAGAGAATGATTTCATAGCGAAACATCATTTTTAGTTCCTAACTTATACTTGAGAATCACTGCACGAACTTGTTTAATTTGATAACTTTTGGCTTTTCCTCTCTTATGTTGCAGGTTCAATATTTCCTGAACATCGGCTTTGATAAAAATACGATGATCGCCACGAATCCGTTCCTCAAAGCCTAGTCGGTATAAAAGTTGCCACAGTTGGGCGAAAGGGATGTCTGTATCAGAAGTCCCAGAGAGGATCTTTTCTAAGAGTTTATCTTGCTGACTCACGTTTTTATAGCTGTCTTAATGCTTCTATAGTCTCATATTTATTTAAAATCAGGGTATAGATGAGTGTTTACTCAAATTTACAAGTGATATAGGCAACTACAGAGGGCAAACTGTTCAGATTGCTCATATCATAATGCTGAGGTATAAATCCGTCTCAGTCAACGTAAAATATTGAGTAAGAAATATTACACAAATATGAAGAACCAAATTCTAGCCATAGCTGCCTTTTTAACCACGATTATGGCAACAACCGTACAAGCAGCAAATTCTGAACATGTTAAACAGTTATTGGCAACCAAGCAATGTCAAAACTGTAATTTGACTAATGCAGGTTTAGTGATGGCTGACTTATCTGGAGCCAATTTGAGCGGTGCTAATCTCACAGGTGCTAACCTCAGCCGTGCAAATTTGAGCGGCGCAGATTTGCAGGGTGCAAACTTGAGTGGCGCGAGTTTATTTGGTGTTAACCTGAGCGAAGCTAAATTTAGTGGGGCAAATTTAGCGGGTGCTGATTTGAGAAATACTTATTTAGCAAATGCACAACTAACTGGTGCTTACTTGAATGGTGCTAACTTCCAAGGTGCAATTGGGATACCATTACAAATTGCTTCACCAGAAGAGTTTTATGCTTGGGGTGTAGCAGAAGGGCAAAAAGGCAATCAACAGCAAGCAATTAGTTATTTTAATCAAGCGATCGCTATTAAACCAGAATATGCTGGTGCTTATTTAGCTCGTGGTGTCGCCCGTTACCAAATACTAGATAGAGAAGGTGCATTCCAAGATGCCCAAGTTGCTGAAAAGTTGTTTACATCCCAAAACAATACCCCTGGAATCCAAACAGCCCAAGTTTTTATTAAAGAACTGCAAACACCCGTAAATGAGAAGGTAAGCGCTGGTAGCCCCAGTTTTGTGGATTTTTTGGGAAGTCTTGGTTCAGTCTTGCTCCAGTTCTTCCCTTTTTAAGAGGGATAATAACAAATGACAAATGACTCCTTTTTAAGAGTGAGATTTGAAACAACAAAGGGATAATAACAAATGACAAATGACAAATGACAAATGACAAATGACAAATGACAAATAAAATTTGGAGGTAAGAATGCGCGATACCTTTAATAAAATGATCGGTCGAACTCGCTATGTAGTCTTTCGCCTATTTCTGCACTTAGGGGGAGGCGAGGTAGCACCAATTTTGGGAGTATTAAATAGTGCTGGACGAGATGCGATCGATGCCGATGGGGACTTAGAAGTTTTGGGAGAAGGATTGGTAGAAATTAGCCAAACCCTACTGCAATACGATGAATATTGGCTTTCTGCTGCTAACGAAGGTGACGTATTTTTTAATGAAGGCGAAGCAGGAGATTACGTAAATGAATTATTTACTGACTCTGCCCAAAGATATCTCAGTGAACCAAGTTACAATTCTGATAGATCGAATGAACCTTTATCTATACCTGTAACCCGCAACGTCATTGTGATGATTACAGTAGCTTATGAAGGAGAAGTACCAGAGTTAGAAACTGATCTTTCTAACGTTCAGGCACTTAAGGAAGGCTTCAAAGCATTGATAAATTTGCATTATAAACATAGATTCAAAGCAATCCAAGTACATTTCTCGCCAGCACAATTAGGCGATGAACTCACTAGTGACCAACTGTTGCAATATTACCCGGAATTGATTCCTTTATAATGTGTTGGGTAGTCCGTACTTACTATTCACACCGAGAAATTGTTAAGCTCAGAGATAGGACAATAATCCAATGATCATGACCATAGTACGTAAATTTACAGCCGTTTTTTTAGCTCTGAGTTTGTGTATGACAACCGTCGCTTGTGGTGGGGGAAACGAAGCTACTCCCCCAGCTAAGAACGTTAGCCAAACTTCTACTAGCACCAAGCTGAGTGACGGAGAGTATCAAATACAACAAGCTACTTATGACGATGCAACTGGTGAATACAGCTTGTTTTTGCTTAACAATAATCCCCCAACCTTTGCAACCGAAAATTTGCAAATGGCACGGTTAACTGATGATGAAATCAAGCAAGGTAAAAAAACCTATCTAAAGGTAGATAAAGGCCAACCGATTTTATATCTAACGGAAGACTTTAAAATTGAATACGTCCACAACGTTACCGAGAATAAAACCAATCCCCAAACAGGACAACAAGAGACAGTTGTAGTCCGTCAAGAAAATAGCTTCTGGGCGCCATTTGCTGGGTCTGTGGCTGGTAGCTTGGCCGGTCAGGCAATTGGTAGTATGTTGTTTAGACCCCAGTATTATGTACCCCCTGTCTATCAATCAGGCCAAGGATTAAGTGGCTTCGGTGGATATGGCGGAAGCTATGGCCAAGCAGTTGAAAGCTACCAAAGTCGCTATAATGCGCCACCCGCAGCCGTGAGAAATCGCACTGCATTCCGCAATACAGGAACAATTAGAAGGTCATATCCGGGAAATTCAACTATACGCAATACACCGCGTAGCACCACAGGTAATAACCGTCCTTCTGGTTCTGGTTTTGGTGGTAGTACATTGCAACCCTCTGGCAGAGCCACTTCACCCAGACGCGACTCTGGTAGTAGTTTTGGTAGTGGACGTAGTTCAGCACCCCGCCGCTCAACTGGTTTCGGCAGCAGACGCCGTTAAAAAATTCCAAGTTTAATAAATAGACTGCCTAAGAAGTGAAGGTAGTGTATTGCATAAAGAAGTCGGAGGGTTGACTTGTAACCCTCCGGCTTCTCTTTATATGCCAATACAGTTCAGTTAACGCTAAAAACCTTACAGCTATTTTCAGGTAAATAGACCACGCGGTAGGGGTAAAGCGCAATGCTCATACGTGTCAATTTAACGTAAAAGCCATGTCCCGCAAGGAACTGAAGTTCCTTGCTAATAGTAAAAGTCATCTGAAGATGACTAAAATATAGCCAAAAATCTTTAGTCTACTTTAGTAGACTTTAGCTGTTAGCCTTGAACTTTAGTTCTAGGCGGGTGAGGAAGGCAACAGTTAAGCTATCTATAGCTTAAGTTGACACCAATGAGCATTGCTAAACCCCTACGATGAAGTCTTACTATCTAAGTCTCTACTGACATGAATCTGTTCGATCTCTTGTTTTAGTTCGTTGATAGTTGCCTGTAACTCTCCGATGACGATCGCCTGCTCAATGATCTTCTTCACCAGTTCTTCTTTGGGCAACTGGCAAAGGCTGTCTGAGTCTAGTTCTTGAGGCTGGTTATTCATCATGATTGTGATCCTCTCCCTCAACAATCACCTTTGTCAATACCCCATACCTGAATCCTTACAAAATTACACCATATAAATTAGGAGACAACCATCCAAATACTATATTTTTTAAGGAGTCTGTTTTGGGTAGGAAAGATTTTAGTGAACAGGTAGTTACCCTAGAGACAAATACGCAAGCACTTCAAAAATTAAAAAAAGGCGCAAATGGTATTTATTTTGGTAGTGCATCGGAAATAGTTGATCAATGCTTAATAAATACATTATCAGTTAGCTATGCAAAAACAGATAAAGCTATTTCTTCATACCAAGAAGATGGTACATACGATAGTAAATGCTCAAGGAAAACAAGAAAACAATCTGTAGATGGATTACGTGAGAACTACCTTTTAATAAACCAAATATATGTCATCTATAGAGATGATGAGAAAAATAGCATAGGAGATTACTATAGTAGTTGGCTTCTTTCAGAAAAAGGTCAAAAACTCATAAAAAATGCAAATTTTATTCCTATTAAGTAATAAATGCGATCGCATTTGCTACACCTCGTTTTCTGCATCGATTTGTCTATAATATTCCTCCATTTCTGCGTCAAATTTCCGTATAATTACAGATTGTTGCTGCCAAAGTTATTATATTCATAACTCTCACTTCATGCGATGTCTACGACGGGCTACGCCTACGCACTTCTGGTGATAGAGTTAAACCAGGTGACACACCCTTAATAATCATACTCTTGCTTCATGCGATCGCCAGTATAATCTCAATCGAACTGAGAAATCACAACCTCTTGATCGGGAAAACGAGCAATTATTGTCAGATTTCCACCAAGAGATTTAATATATCGTGAGAGGGTAGATATTTGAATATCATCCTGATGCTCAATTTTTGAAAGTGCAGATTGTACCACTCCCATATTCTTTGCAACATCGCTTTGAGTATGTCCAAGGGATTCTCGAAGCTCAGAAAGTGTTAATTTGAGCAATGCAAGGTTTGCTTGCATCTCACTTTCTGCTTGTTGTTCAAGAGTCATTTTTTCACGAAGTTCTTTAAATGGCTTCGTCTTCATAGGAATCCTTCTGTTTTTAACTCCTCTAAGTGTTCATCATATAACCTATAGTAATCCGCTTTGATTTTTGAAATTATTTGCGTAGGCGGGGAGTAGGGAATAGGGAGTAGGGAGTAGGGAATCAGGCTTTTCGAGGTGTACGGTGTTTATTCAAAAATCAAATAGGAATCCTATATCTGCTTTTGGCACATTCTCCTCGTACCAGCGATCATCCCCTCCCTTGTTTCCTCCAAGAAGAAGAATAGCGACTCTCCTGGGATCAAATGCATAAAGGATTCGGTACGGTTCTCCTTTGTGCTGCACCCTCAACTCTCTTATATGAGAATGACGTGAGCCGTTTATTTTGGAACTGTAGGGAAAAGGAAGCTCTGGCCCCCGCGCCTCAAGTAGTCGTACTACTGCATCGATTGCAACTTGGGTGCTGTCGTCTAACTCAACCCACCACATTTCAAACTCGTTTGTGAACTCTACCTCCCACGACATTGTTCCCTGATATATATTTTAGCGAGAATATCACCTTTAACTCATATTATGATTGTCTATGCCGACAAGTAAAGAAAAAATATGCTGAAATTTGGCGATGTCTTTTGACTCGCCGATGCAGCGTCTACGCACTTCTAGTGATAGGTTTAAAACAGGCGATTGCACCCCAAATAATCATACTCTTGCTTCATGCGATCGCGCCTCAACTTTCTCATGCATTCAACGAGGGAGAATATCATCTAAGCGAAGTTGCAAGCCAGGTAAAAGCGGCGAATTAATTGCTTGATTTAGTCGGTATTGTTGTTGAATATAGGTGTCTTCAACTAATTTACAAATAGTGAATGTAGGTTGTTTAGGTTTACCAATAAATGCTACACCGCCCAATCCCCGATAATCTACAATCCAATATTCAGGAATGCCTAAAAGTGCATATTCTTCAACTTTCCGTGCATAGTCGGTTTCCCAGTTGGTGCTAACGACTTCCACCACCAATTTAATTGAGCGTCCCATCGTAATTACAGGTTCTCGCTCCCAAAGTGGTTCACGATCAAGAACCATTTCATCAAGAACTACAACATCAGGACGACGAACTGTAGCTGTATCTGCAAAGGGATAAATTAAACAAGTGCGAGGAATAAACCAGGGGAGTTGTTCTGCAACAAGGTAGATCCCAACTTGGGTTGCAAGTTTGCCACTTACCGTTTCGTGTGGGCCAGTGGGTTCCATATCAATTAGTTCTCCGTCTGCTAATTCATAGCGGGGATTATCTCGGTATTGGGAAAGAAAATTTTCAAATGTGAGGGTTTTTGGGGAGATATATGTCATGAAAGTCAATCTCCTAAAGGCAAGTCCTGTTTGATTATAAGTTAACCGCGATCGCTCTTAGCGTCTCCCTTTAAGAGAAGATTGCGACCCCATCACCGCTTTGCTTCTATGCACTTCTAATGATAAGAACTCTTGCAAAAGTTTTTTGTGTAAATGATCTAGTTGCTACAGTAAACCTTTAAAATCTCTAGCAGATGATTAGGTAGATTGGTATGAGTGAAACTACAGAAACGATTTTCAGCAAAATCATTCGTCGGGAAATCCCCGTTGATATTGTTTATGAGGATAATTTAGCCTTAGCATTCAAAGACATCCATCCCCAAGCGCCAGTTCACATCCTTGTCATTCCCAAAAAACCCATTCCCACACTAGCTGATACTGAATCTGAGGATCATGCTTTGTTGGGGCATCTTTTGTTAACCGCCAAACGTGTTGCAAAAGAAGCTGGACTGGAAAACGGTTATCGAGTTGTCATCAACAGTGGTGATGATGGTGGTCAGACAGTCTACCACTTACATCTGCATATTTTAGGAGGACGGCAGTTGAACTGGCCCCCTGGTTGATAAAACCATAAAACTGGATGAATTGTGTCTCTAGACGCGATTCATCACTAAATCAAAAACGCTTCCTTCCAAAATTCTGTAGGAATGTCATCATAGTTATGTAGGACTTACGCACGCTCTACGAATTCTTGGCGTTCTTGGCGTCTTGGCGGTTCGATAAATTAAGCCTTTCGGCGATTTTTGCGTAAGTCCTGTTATGGTAAAGACATTCTGGAGATAAGACAACGGTTTACGCACGCCCTTTAGCACGGTTAATTGAGCAATTGCAACGCCTACCGGGAGTTGGCCCCAAATCTGCCCAACGACTGGCTTTGCATATTTTAAAGCGACCAGAAGCAGAAGTAGAAGCTTTGGCACATGCGCTGATTGAGGCAAAAAAACAGATAGGCTTGTGTTCTGTTTGCTTTCACTTATCTGCTGAACCTGTTTGTGAAATCTGCCGCAATGCCAATCGTGACAACAAAACTATTTGTGTCGTAGCAGATCCCCGCGATGTGATTGCGCTGGAAAAAACCCGCGAATACAAAGGCAAATATCACGTTTTAGGTGGAGTGATTTCACCAATTGATGGAATTGGCCCAGAACAGTTGACTATACTGGCTTTGCAGCGCCGGGTGAATCAGCAAAAACCTCAAGAAGTGATTCTGGCAATTAGTCCGAGTGTAGAAGGGGAGACAACAACACTGTATATCGGTCAGCTACTGAAACCATTTACCAAGGTGACACGGATTGCCTTTGGTTTGCCTGTAGGTGGTGATTTGGAGTACGCCGACGAAGTGACTCTGGCAAGGGCATTGGAAGGACGTAGGGAGTTAGATTAGGCTTAATTAAAGATTATAAACCAATACGTTGGGTTAAGCAAAGCACAACCCAACCTACATTCGCATCATATTTTTTGTGAAATGGTATAACAAGCGGTAAGTTTTGTTGCGGGGTCTAAATCCCCGTTCCGTTGCAAAACCTAATTACGTTATACCATTTCTTTGTGAAGCTGCGCCAAATCTCTTAATTTCTGATTTCTTGGCGTACTTGGCGCTCTTGGTGAACCAGCGCTGTAGGCGGGTTTCCCGCCGTAGGCGACTGGTGAACCCGAAGGGCGGTTCGTTCTTTATTTCTTGCACTATAGGCCAATACGCTTGGGTTAAGGCTAAAACTCTTTGCCAAAGTCAATTTTTTTAACGAACCGCCAAGGACGCAAAGGACGCAAAGAGAAGGAAGAAATGCTTAAGTGAACTGTATTGCACTGTAGGCGCATCTTCTATCTAGAATTGGTATTAGCGTAGCGTAAAGCCTTCTCTAAGAGAGGAACGAGCATCATTACGAATTACGAATTACGAATTACGAATTATTTTAATTCGGCTTACCTGTAATCGTGAATGCTGCCCAGTAATAAGGATGATTATAAAGATTTTTATCTGATGCCATTTTACTATTTCTATATAGTTGTGTCGCTAAATAAGTTTGAATTCGTAATTCTTCAGGATGCAAATTATTCAATACATCTTCATACCATTTTGTTAGTTCTCCAGCAGTTAGTTCTTTCAGCCATCGGGTTGCTTCAGCTAAGGCAGTAACTGCTGATTTATTAGGTTGTAATCGTC
>NZ_JAIVFR010000210.1 GCF_020829685.1 Nostoc sp. CHAB 5715
TTATTTTTTATGAAAAAAATATTTATTATTTCAGGTATTCTTTTCACATTTTTCTTCTCTTCCGGTTTCGGCATTGGTGAAAATAACAATGTGGCAAAGAAAGAAATTAGTCAAAGACAGACTTTACGTCAAACACAAACAGCTGAATCACAAGCTTTTATTTCAGAGAAGCTGAATGAGGCAGCCCAATCCGAAGAAAAAGCCATTAACCAAAAGAGTATTTATCGAATCAACTCTAATAATAATAAGCCAGAGGTTTATCTTGATGGCTTTACGAACATCAGTGATTTGGCTTTCGATCCTAAAGGCAATCTGTACGTTCTAGAATTTGCGGCTAACTCAATATCATCATCATCTGAAATCCCAATTGGTACTCTAACCCGTGTCGCTCTTGATGGAACTCGTACAGTCATCACCAATAAATTAATCACTCCTACTGCTCTATCGCTTGCCTCTGATGGTGCGATTTATGTCACAAATAATGGTTTTCAGGCAGGAGAAGGGCAAATCCTTCGTATTGTGCCTAAAAATGACTCAACTTCAATTCCCGAACCAGCTTCTACATTCAGTCTGTTAGTCTTTGGTGCTTACGGTATGCTTTCATTGCTACAGCATAAACAGAAATCGATTAAGTAGTCGTCATAAACATCAAGTCTCATTCTCTGAGGTAGTTCCAGAGCAACTCACGATTGCCTGATTGTCAAATTTTATTTTTTCCATATTTGTTCAGATCGTCAATGGCAATCTGTACACTCAATTCTTGTGTTCAAGTTTTGGCGTTATATTTTCAAGTCAGCCATCATGATCTGGCTACCTCCACTAGATATAGAAAACTGAAAAATGGTACTTTCATAGAATAGGAGTATAAAAATCATGAGGTATTGGCTACTAGAAAGACTAGATGAGTTTGAAGAAAATATTGCTATTATCTGGCAAGAGCAACAATATACCTATAAGCAACTATCAGAGCAAGTAGTCAAGTGGCAGCACGAACTTAGCAATTATGACATTTGGGCAGGGGAGAGCGTCGCCCTCCACGGAGACTACTCATTTAAAACCTGTACATTGCTTTTAGCATTGATTGCCAATCGCAACATTGTTGTACCATTGACTTCATTAGTACCCGAAAAGAAAGCAAAGTTCCTAGAAATTGCTAGAGTCGGAGCTATATTTGAGTTTAGTAACAATGACACTTGGAGCTTCAACCGACGGAAAATAAATGATCGCCAACCACTACTCGATCATCTGCGTATACAGGGTGAATCAGGACTGGTACTCTTTACTTCTGGATCTACAGGAGAGAGTAAAGCTGTACTACTTAGCTTTGACAAAATTTTAGAAAAGTTCAAGGAACGTCGTCCCCAATTGCGAACTTTGGCCTTTCTTTTACTCGATCATATTGGCGGAATTAACACATTACTTCATATTCTCAGCAATGGTGGAACAGTAATATCTATTGATGAGCGCAGCCCACAGTCTGTATGCCGAGCTATTGAACAATATCGTGTACAGTTACTGCCTACAACACCAACTTTTCTAAATATGCTGTTGATTTCCGAAGCATACAAGCATTATGATCTCTCATCCTTGGAATTGATCACCTATGGTACAGAGCCTATGCCTATCAGCACTTTAGAGTACCTTAACAAGGTTCTTCCGTGGGTGCGACTGAAACAGACATACGGTCTTTCTGAACTAGGCATACCCCAGACTCAGTCTCGGAATTCAAACTCTCTTTGGGTAAAGGTAGGTGGTGAAGGTTTTGAAACAAAGGTAGTAAAAGGTAATCTATGGATTCGAGCCAAATCTGCAATGCTGGGTTATCTCAATGCTCCTTCACCCTTTGACGAAGCAGGCTGGTTTAATACCGGAGATGCAGTAGAAGTGGACGGTGAATATATTCGTATTCTTGGCCGTACCTCGGAGATTATTAATGTAGGTGGCGAAAAAGTATATCCAGCTGAGGTAGAGAGTGTTTTACTCCAAATGGATAATATTCGAGATGCTACTGTCCGAGGTCAAGCCAATCCTGTCACCGGGAACGTGGTTGTAGCAACAGTGAATCTGTTTGAACCGGAAGAGCCAAGGTCCATAGAACGACGGATGCGAGAGTTCTGCAAAGACCGCTTGGCTGCATATAAAATTCCAGTTTTCCTAGAAATTAGTAAGGAGAAGCAGTATAGCGATCGCTTTAAGAGAATGAGAAACAAATATCGAGCAGTGTAATTCTGCTTTAAAGAAATGTCACAACTAATCTCATATCGGTTACAAACACTAGCAAATGCTGATTTTTCATCTCTCAGGAGTTCCCAATGGCAGATTTGACAACTAGCCAGTTAGAAAACGAGTCTTTCTCATATCAAGTTATTTCTGAAAACTTGTGCTGAGAATTTGTAATCTACTGACAACAGACTTATACCATTTCACGAAAAATCTGATACAGATGTAAACCCTGAAAGCTTTGCTGCATCTAAGTTTTTTAATTGCGAATTGCGTTAGCGCAGCGTTAGCGAGTCTTGCCTACGGCACGCTCCGCGAACGAGCGTCATTGTGAATTGGTATTAGTCGGGTCTTGAAATGAGCATTTAGTCATATCAAAAAATTTTCACTCTTAGCAAATATGTCTCAGCAACAAGTTATTCTGATCAGTGGCGGTAGCAGAGGTTTGGGAAGCGCTCTTGTTTCCAATTTTCTTGAGCTTGGTCATATAGTTGCTACCTTTAGCCGTTCATGCACACCTTTTATCGAAGAACTGCATTCTCGCAATCTCGATCAATCTTTCCTGTGGGAATCGATAGATGGTACTGATTATGAGCAAGTTAAGCAATTTGTCATGTCTATCGCAAAACGCTATGGTCGCCTCGATGTTCTGATTAACAACGCAGGTGTAGGAGTTGATGGCATCCTTGCACTGATGCGAGCTTCAGACATACATCAAGGAATTGCACTCAACCTTGAAGGCTCGATACATCTGATCCAAGCTTGCTCAAGAATTATGTTACAACAACAAACCGGAAGCATTATCAATATATCTTCAGTGAATGCAGTCCGGGGACATGCAGGAGTTGCTGTCTACAGTGCTACCAAGGCAGCTCTGGATGGACTTACTCGCAGCTTGGCACGGGAGCTTGGTCCTAGAGGTATCCGCGTCAATTCGGTAGCACCGGGATATTTTGAAAGCACGATGGTAGAAACGCTGACAACAGAACAACGCAACCGCATCATCCGACGGACTCCTCTGGGAAGATTAGGCACAATCAATGACATGGTGGGGGCGATTCAGTTTCTACTTTCACCAAATGCACAGTTTATCACAGGACAGACGCTTGTAATAGACGGAGGAATCACATGTTAAAGCAGCCAGAAGCAATGCCAAATTTAGAACAGATTATCCACGAAACAGTTCTGCAAATTGTCCAGCAGCAATCTTCAACAATTTCTGAAATTAAAAATGACCAGAAGTTGAATACAGAGTTGAGCTTTAGTTCCCTTGATCTCGCTCAACTTGTCGCTGTTCTGGAATTGAAATTAGAAGCTGACCCATTTGCCAAGCTAGTACCGATTACTAGCATTCGTACAGTGGGTGACTTGTATAATGCCTACTGCAAGTGCTTCTCAACCACAGAGGAGCAAGAAGAACAGCCTGGTTTTGAACAAAGCCAAAACCGCGTTCAGGCTCGTCTTCGGGCATCAGTGAATCGACAGGCAGAACGCAGACAAAAATTATCGGCAGAAGTAGAAGAGGGAAAAAAAGATGAATAATGATTCATATACTCTTAATCATTCTAATAGCATAGCCATTATTGGTATGAGCTGTCGCTTTCCAGGAGCAAGAAATGTTGATGAGTTCTGGCAAAATCTGAAAAATGGAGTGGAATCTATCTCATTTTTCTCTGATGATGAACTGAAGACGAATGGCATAGATCCTTCTCTACTCAAGGAGCCGAATTATGTGAAAGCGGCACCCATCTTAGATGAAGTTGAATATTTTGATGCTTCTTTTTTTGAATACTCTCCCAAAGAAGCTGAATTCATGGATCCACAACATCGCTTTTTTTTAGAGTGTTCTTGGGAAGCATTGGAAAATGCTGGTTATAACTCTACAAATTACAAAGGAGCAATTGGAGTATATGCCGGTGCTGGTGGCAGCATCAGTAGCTATTTGCTTGCCTACGCCGATAGAAATCGTAATTTTGTTGGTTCAACTGGTAGTTTTCAACATATAGGAAATGATAAAGATTTTCTGACGACTCGCGTTTCCTTTAAACTCAACCTGAAAGGACCGAGTGTTACAGTTCAAACTGCTTGCTCTACTTCATTAGTTTCTGTGCATTTAGCTTGCCAAAGTTTACTCAATGGCGAATGTGACATGGCTCTGGCTGGAGGCGTAACTATTAGGGTTCCTCACAAAGCAGGTTACTTTACGCAGGAGGGAGGAATCGTTTCTGCCGATGGACATTGTAGAGCATTTGATGCCAAAGCGCAGGGAACAATTTTTGGCAGTGGAGTGGGAGTTGTGGTTTTAAAGCCACTAGAAAATGCGATCGCCGATGGAGATTGTATTTATGCGGTAATTAAAGGTTCGGCTATTAATAACGATGGTAGTTCAAAAATTAGCTATACTGCGTCTAGTGTAGATGGACAAGCACAGGCAATTGCCGAGGCTTTGGCGATCGCGCAAGTTGAACCGGAGACTGTTACATACATAGAAGCACATGGAACAGGAACATCACTAGGCGATCCCTTAGAAATTACTGCACTTACCCAAGTTTTTCGTACTAGTACCCACAAGCAGGGCTTTTGCGCTCTTGGTTCAGTCAAAACCAACATTGGTCATTTAGAAGCCGCCGCCGGAATTGCAGGTCTCATCAAGACAGTCCTCGCCCTCAAACATCAATATTTACCTCCCAGCCTACACTTTGAAGAACCTAATCCCAAAATTGACTTTGCCAGCAGCCCATTTTATGTCAATACAACATTGTCTGAATGGAAAACAGACATTACCCCGCGCCGAGCTGGGGTTAATTCTCTGGGGATTGGGGGTACCAACGCTTACCTAGTGTTGGAAGAAGCACCGAGATTGGCAAAGGTGACAACAGCAATAGAAAGACCACGGCAGTTATTAACCCTCTCAGCCAAAAGCCAAACAGCACTGCGAGAAATAGCTACAAAATATGAACAGCATTTAAAAGCCAACCGTTCACAATCACTAGCAGACATCTGCTTCACAGCCAACACAGGACGCAGCCACTTTGCCCACCGCCTCACAGTCAGTGCCGCATCCACAGCCGAAATAGGTGCACAACTAGCCGCCTTCCTCAGCGAAAAACAACAACCAGGAGTAGAAAACAGAGAAATACTCAGCAGCCAAAAACCCAAAATCGCCTTTCTCTTCACAGGACAAGGCTCCCAATATATACGCATGGGAAGGCAACTCTATGACACCCAACCCACCTTTCGTCAGATACTGGACAAATGTGACGCACTAGTAAGTCCATATCTGGGTCAGTCACTACTGTCAGTACTCTACCCAGAAACTGGCATTACCTCACCAATAGACGAAACCGCCTACACCCAACCAGCCCTGTTTGCACTAGAGTACGCAGTCGCACAACTATGGCGTACTTGGGGAATAGAACCGAGTATCGTCATTGGGCATAGTCTTGGGGAATATGTCGCAGCTTGTATAGCCGGAGTATTCAGCTTAGAAGATGGGCTGAGATTGGTAGCACAACGAGGAAAGTTAATGCAATCTCTACCAGCTAATGGGCAAATGGTAGCAGTGTTTGCAAATGCAGCCAAAGTCACAGAACTGATTGCACCCTACGCCCCAGCGGTAGTCATTGCGGCTGAGAACACACCAGAGAACATTGTGATTTCTGGCGAGAACACAGACATTGAGGCAGTACTGACAAAATTGAAGTCCGAAAGCATCCACTACCAAAGGCTGAGTGTATCCCACGCCTTTCACTCACCTTTAATGCAACCGATGTTAAACGAGTTTAAACAAGTAGCAAAACAGGTAAAATATGCTACTCCCAAAATCGAATTAATTTCTAACGTGAGTGGGCAAATGGTGTCAGGTTCACAGATGAGCCAAGCCCAGTATTGGTGTGAACATATCCTCCAGCCAGTGAGATTTAGCCAAGGGATGACAACACTACAGCAGCAAGGAGTGGAGATATTTTTGGAGGTGGGGTCGAGTCCGATGCTCTTGGGAATGGGAAGACAGTGTTTACCTAAGACTGAGGGAGCATGGCTGCCTTCATTACGCCAGGGACAGGATGATTGGCAGCAAATGCTCCATAGTTTGGCGGTATTGTATGTTCATGGTTGTGCGGTGGATTGGGTGGGATTTGACCGCGATTATCAACGCTGTCGGGTTGCACTGCCTACTTATCCTTTCCAGCGTCAACGCTTTTGGCTGGAGGCGGTCGAATCTCGAAGCACGCTATCACTTTCTGCTGAAAGTACCGCTAAAATTCACCCCTTTCTGGGTCAGCGACTACAATCACCTTTAAAGGAAATTCAATTTGAGGCTAAGTTTAGTAAAGATACACTGGCTTTTTTAGATGATCATCGCATTTATGACGTTGTAGTAGTGCCTGGCGCTTGTTACGTATCGATGATCTTGTCTGCGGCGCAAGAAGTCTTTGGCAGAAGTGCCTGCGTTGTGGAGGATGTAATTTTCCCTCAAGCACTGATCATCCCTGAAAACGAAGTCGAAACTGTTCAGTTAATTTTGTCTTTGGAAAATTCGGGAATAGCTACATTTCAAATCTTCAGTAACAGTGCAGACGGGGAAAATCAACATTGGAAATTGCACGCTACTGGAAAAATCCGTATTGGACAGACAGATACCGTAGAATTGGCGCAGAAATCTGCTATTGAAGAAATGCAGACACAATGCCAACAGCAAATGTCTAGAGCAGAGTTTTATCAAGAATTCTATCAGACGCGGCAAATTAACTTAGGCTCCAGCTTTCAATGGATTGAGCAAGCCTGGCAGGGGAATGGAGAAGCTTTATGTCAGATGCGGCAAGCGGTGGCAGAAGTTGATGCCTATCAGCTGCATCCAGGATTAATTGATTCTTGCCTGCAACTTGCGATCGCCAACTTACCTAATACCACTTACGTGCCTATTAGCATAGATAGCTTCAAATACTACGGGCAAACAGACAAGGAACTGTGGTGCCAAGTGCAAATGCAACAAGGCGTTGGATCAAACCAACAGACATACACAGCCAATATACAATTATTTGATCAAAACCAGCAAATAGTAGCACAAATCACAGGACTACACCTGGTGCAAGCCAATCGAGAAGCACTGCAAAGAGTCATGCCAGCGCAGAAGAATGATTGGCTATACGAAATCGCATGGCTTGCCAAACCCCAACCAGAAATAGACACCATACACTCAAGCAACCATAGTCATTGGCTGATCTTTGCCGACACCGCAGGTATCGGTACAGCACTAGCTCAACAACTAGAATCTAATGGCAAAACCTGCACCATCGTCTCACGCGGCACAAGCTATGAGCAAATAGACAACAACTATCGACTCAACCCAGCCCAACCCGAAGAATTTCAACAACTATTGCAACAATTAAAACTCACACAGCCACCAGTTCAAGGCATCATCCACCTGTGGAGCCTAGACACCACCCCAGCAGCAGTCACCAGCATCACCACCCTAGAAACAGCACAAATCCAAGGCTGTGGCAGCGGACTACACCTGGTACAAGCATTAGTCCAACAGGGACAAACACCATTACCGCGACTGTGGATAGTCACTCAAGGTACACAAGCAGTCGCCCAACAGCCAATTCCTCTAGCAGTAGCACAAGCACCCCTATGGGGATTAGGTCGTGTCATCGCTCTGGAACACCCAGAAATCTGGGGTGGACTAATAGATTTAGACTGGGGTAACCCACAGCAACAAGCCGCCACACTCTTAAGTGAAATTCAACAACCAGATGGTGAACAACAACTAGCCTGGCGACAAGGAAAACGCTATGTCCCCCGTTTAGTCCGCAGCAAACAACCCTTAACCCAATTAGAATCTGCTCGCTTGGACAGCGATGGGACTTACCTAATTACAGGTGGGTTCGGGGGATTGGGACTGCAACTAGCCCAGTGGATGGTAGAGCAGGGAGCGCGACATCTTGTACTTGTCGGACGTAATCCCCCTAGCGATCTTGCCAGCCAAGCGATCGCTCAATTGGAAAAGACCGGGGTTGAAGTCATAATAGCCCTAGCCGACGTATCTTCACAAGGGCAAATTGTGGCAGTATTAGCACAAATGAGTCAATCGATGCCACCACTCAAAGGCATCATCCACGCCGCAGGCATTCTCGACGATGGCGTACTACTGCAACAACACTGGCAGCGATTTGCCAAAGTCATGGCAGCAAAGGTAGCAGGAGCGTGGAACTTGCACAGATTCACCCAGCACCTGTCTTTAGACTTTTTCGTCCTTTTCTCGTCAGTAGTCTCGATGTTAGGTTCACCAGGACAAGGCAACTATGCTGCCGCCAACGCCTTTTTAGATGCTCTAGCCCATCAGCGAAGGCAGCAGGGACAAAGGGCGGTGAGTATTAACTGGGGACCTTGGGCAACTGTGGGGATGGCAGCATCTCTGGGTGAACGGGGTGAGAAGCAATGGGCAGCCCAAGGAATAGAGATGCTCAAACCGCAGCTTGGATGGAAGTTATTTGAGCAGGTGTTGTCGTCAAATCATCCCCAGGTGGGTGTATTACGAGTAAATTGGTCGCAATGGCTACAACAGTTTTCCTTTGTAGAGCCACCCAGATGGTTGTCGGCACTTGGGGGTGAGGTGCCATTCGGTGAAGCCAAGGTGTCACAACCGGGTG